>JBBRPG010000069.1:0-19108 GCA_038228485.1 Alphaproteobacteria bacterium | reverse complement strand
TCGGCGAGCGCTGCGATTTCGGCGCGGTCCAGCGCAAGTACGGGGTCGAGCCGCTGGGCCTGCTGCGCTTTGCCTTCAGCAAGTTCGATTCGCTGATCGCCGGGCTCGATGACCGCTTTGCCGCGGTCGGCACGGTCGAGGATACCGGGTTCGAGCTCTACAACGACGAAAGCATCCTCTACATGAAGAAATACGGCTTGGTATTTCACACCTTTGTCTATGAGAAGGAGCACGCGACCGAAGAGAAGCGCAATGTCTTTCGCCAGCGCCAGCGGCGGCGGCTGGCGTTTCTCAAGGACAAGCTGATCGCCGATCTCGCAGACCCGCAAAAAATCTATATCTATTCGAGCGACGAACGGGTGACCGACGCCGACGCCAAGCGCCTGTTCCAGGCGCTGTGCGCCTATGGCCCCAATAAACTGCTTTATGTGCGGCCGACCCGCCGGGGTCGTCCCGTGGGCATGGTCGAGACGCTCGAAGATGGGTTGTATGCCGGGTACTATCCCGGCCTGGTGGATTTCGTCGAGGGCGGCCAGCCCCCCTTCGAGGTGTGGCGCGAGATGTGCGAACGCACCTACCGGCTGGCGCAAAGCAAAGGCGTCTAAACCGGCGCGGCGACGGCGAACCCGCGTAACGCTTTCGTAAAAGCCTGTGCATAATAAAACCAAAGTAGCGATATGGGTTCCTGACGAGGCAGTCGGCCAACGATGACCGGCCTCGGGTGCAAGCGATGATCGAGCTGTATTGGCTGCCCAAGATCGAGCAATGGCGCGAGCGGCTTCGCCAATTTGGCCAAGGCGATAGCGAAATTGCGCGAGCCTGGGACGAGGCGGTGGCGCTGGCCACTGCGCGTCTCGATCCGGTGCAGACCAACGCGCTCGACACGATGGCGCGCCGTGTCTTTGCCGAGCCGCCGCCATCGCTGCCGGACAAGCCCGTCCGCCTGGCGCTGCTCGGCTCGTGCACGATGGCGCATCTGCACCCCGGCATCCGCGTCGCCGCGCTGCGCCGCCGGATGTGGGTCGACACCTACGAGAACGATTACGGACAGTATTGGCAGGAGCTGGCCGACCCGAAGTCGGGCCTGCACAAATTCAAGCCGACCGCGATCCTCTTCGCGCTCGACGCCTATCACCTCGCGAGCGGGGTCGATGCCGGGTCGAGCGGGGCGGCGGTCGAGGCCGCGCTGGCCGCGATCTGGGAGCGCATCCGCACCTGCTGGCGGCTGGCGCAGGACGCGTTCCGCTGCACCATCGTCCACCAGCTTACCCCGCCGGTGCACCCGCCGCTGCTCGGCGGCAACGAGCACCGGCTCGCCGGGTCGCGGACGAATTTCATCGCCAGGGTCAATGCCGAGGTGCGGCGCATGGCCGACCAGGCCGGGGTCGCGGTGCTGGCGCTCGATGCGCAGGCGGCGCGCGACGGGCTGTTCGCCTGGCACAATCCCGAGCTGTGGCACCGCGCCAAGCAGGAGGTCAACCCCGCCGCGGCGCCGATGTACGGCGAGCTGGTGATGCGCCTCGTCGCCGCCAGCCGCGGGCGCTCCTACAAGGCGCTGGTGCTGGACCTCGACAACACGCTGTGGGGCGGCGTGGTCGGCGATGACGGGGTCGAAGGCCTGGTGCTCGGCCAGGGCAGCGCGCTCGGCGAGGGGTTCGTGCATTTCCAGGAATACGCGCGCGAGCTGTCGCGGCGCGGGGTGATCCTGGCGGTCAATTCGAAGAACGACGAGGCCAACGCGCTCGAACCGTTCGAGCGGCACCCGGAGATGGTGCTGAAGCGCGGCGACATCGCCAGCTTTGTCGCCAATTGGCGCGACAAGCCGGCGAATTTGCGGGCGATCGCCGAAGAGCTCAACATCGGCGTCGATGCGCTGGTGTTTGTCGACGACAACCCGTTCGAGCGCGAGCTGGTGCGGCGCGAGCTGCCGATGGTCGCGGTGCCGGAAATCTCCGACGACCCGGCCAGTTACGCGCAGACCCTGGCGGATGCCGGCTATTTCGAGGCGGTGGCGCTGACCGACGAGGACCGCGCCCGCTCGCAGCAATACCAGAGCAACCGCCAGCGCAACGAGCTGAAGGCGTCGGCCACCGATCTCGACGCCTATCTGCGCGGGCTGGAGATGCGGCTGCTGTGGCGCCGGTTCGACAGAGTCGGCCTCAACCGCACGGTCCAGCTGATCAACAAGACCAACCAGTTCAACCTGACGACGCGCCGCTACACCGAGGCGGACGTGCTCGGCGTGATGGACGACGACCGGGCGTTCGGCCTGACCTTGCGCCTGCTCGACGGGTTTGGCGACAACGGCATCATCGGGATCGCGATCGGCCGCCTGCTCGACGACGCCGACCTGTTGATCGACACCTGGCTGATGAGCTGTCGCGTGCTCGGGCGGCAGGTCGAGCCGACCACCCTGAACCTTGTCGCATCGATGGCGCAGCGTCTCGGCGCACGGCGGCTGATCGGCGAATACATCCCGAGCGCGAAGAACGGCATGGTCAAGGACCACTACCCAAAGCTGGGTTTTCACGCGATCGAGGGCAGCAATTCGGGCGAGGCGGCCCGCTTCGCGCTCGACCTCGGCGGCTTTGTCCCGCGCGACACCTTTATCGCGCTGAGCGAGGAAGGTGCGAATGGCTGAACAGGAAATCTATGAGACGCTGACGACGATCTTTCGCGACGTGTTCCTGCGCGACGATCTGGTGCTGAGCCCCGAGCTGAGCGCCCGGGACATCGCCGGTTGGGATTCGTTCAAGCACATCGAAATCATCATCGCCGTGCAGGAGCATTACGGCATAACCTTCCGCACTCGAGAGCTCGACAGCCTGAACAATGTCGGCGACCTCGTTCGCTTGATCGTCGACAAGACCTGATCGGGGACGCCATGCAGCTCACCAAGCCGGTCGACTGGATCTCCGAGACCAGGTTCGTCGTCGACGGCCTCGAATTCGTCGGCGATCTCCAGTCCTACGCCGAGAGGACCACCCGCGACCGGGTCGTGATCCTCAAATATTCGTCGCTGATGAAGCAGTATATGGACTTCCTGGCCGGCCATCAGATCGACAATATGTTCGAGCTCGGAATCTGGCAGGGCGGCAGCCCGCTGTTCTACGCGATGGCGACCGACGCGAAAAAGGTGGTGGCGCTCGACCTCGCGCCAAAGAACCCGGCGCTCGACGAGATCGTCGCGCAGCACGGGCTCGGCGATAAGCTCAAGCTGCATTTCGAGCTCTCGCAGGACAATCACTGGGGGGTGCAGCAGCTCATGGACGCCGAGTTCGCCGGCGAGAAGCTGGACCTGGTGATCGACGACGCCTCGCACCTTTATTGGCCGAGCCGCACCAGCTTCGAGATCATCTTCCCGCGGCTGCGCGAAGGCGGGCTCTACATCATTGAAGACTGGCAGTGGGCGCATATCGACGACCCGCAATACCAGAACGGCACGACCTTTGGCGACCAGCCGGCCCTGACAAACTTCATCTTCGAGCTGCTGATGGCCTATGGCAGCTACCCCGATCTGTTCTGGAACATCGTGGTGCGCGACTGGTTCGTCGCGGTGCAGAAGGGCTCAAAGCCGCTGCCGCCCGACTTTACCCTGCAAAGCGTGATCCGCGCGCGCGGCAAGAGCCTGACGCTGATCTGACCGATTTAGACGTGCGTAGGGCGGATAAGCGCAGCGTCATCCGCCGAGACATTTCCAGCGATTTGGCGGAAGGCGCTACGCTTTTCCGCCCTACGGTTTAACGAAAAGGGCGAGACTATCGGCCTCGCCCTTTTTGCCGTGTCGACGACAGGCCGGCTTACTTGAAGAAGCTGCTGTCGATGTGGGTGACGCCCTTCAACAGGATCGTCGAGTTGTCGCTCAGCGTGATCAGCGTATCCGCCCCGCTGTTGACCGGGGCTGCGCTGGCCACGGTATCGGTCGTCAAGTCGATGCGGTCGCCGCCGGTCTGATCGAAGCCGACCACCGTGTCGGCGTATTGGTTGGCGCCGTCGACCAAGGTCATGCTGCCGCCGGCCAGGTTGATTTGGCCGAAATTGGTGCCGGCGGCGCTTCCCGACAGCACCGTGTCGGAGTCGCCCGACACCAAGGCCACTTCGTTGCCCGAGCCGAGCTTGATCAGGTCGCCAAAGCCGATAACGGCGATGGTGTCGTTGCCATTGCCGCCGCCGATCGTATCGCCATTGCCGGCGACGTTGACCGTGGTATCGCCGGTGCCCCCCGTGACGAGGAAGCTGCTGCCGGAAAGGTTGATCGTATCGTTGCCGGTGCCGGCGCTGATGGTGTCGCCATGGCCCGAGACATTGATCGCGGTGTTGCCGGTGCCGCCAATGACGAGGAAACCGCTGCCGGAGAGGTTGACCGTGTCGTTGCCGCTGCCGGCGTTGATCGTGCCGCCGGAGCCTTGCGCGTTGATCAGCTGATTGCCGGTGCCGGCCGCGACCGTGTCGTTGCTGTTGAAGATGTTGATCGTGTCGTCGCCGGAGCCGCCGTTGATCAGGTTGCCGGAGCCGAAGACGTTGATCAGGTCGTTGCCGGCGCCGTTGACCGTATCGTTGGTTCCCTGAACGGTGATCGTGTCCTGACCGCCGCCATTGGCGACGTCGTTGCTGCCGAACAGGTTGAGGGTGACGTCGGCGGAGCCGCCGGAGACCGTCTCGTTGCTGCCAAAGGCGCTTAGCGTGTCGTTGCCGGTGCCGTTATCGGTGACGGCAAAGGCGCCGCTGATCAGGTCGAGCTCGAGACCGCTCGAGGTCAGGACGGCCAATCCCTGATAGCCGGGCGCCGGAGTCGTCGGCGCGCTCGCCAGCGGACCGACAAAAACTTCGAGGTTGAACGCCCCCGCCACGTTCGGCGGCAGGCCCATGCCCGTCGTCGTCTCGACCGCGTTTACCGCGCGGCCGGGCGCCGTCGCGACAAACTGCGAGCCGGGGATGGTTGCCATTACTACTCCTACCTCACAACCACAACGCGGCCCCACCTGGTTGCCGTGCTACCCGCGTCCTCGCCTCAAACTTTGGGTATATTTGATTGGAGTTTTATGTACCGCTATTCGAAATCCCTGTCAGTCAGAAAACTGGTTAAAATCCCAGTTAATCCGCTTGACAGGACACTACGTCGCAGAGGGCGCCGCGCCCCCGGACAGGGTCAATAACCCACGATTTCGTTAGCGGAAGACGTTAAGCGAAATCTCGTCGCCGATGGCGCCTGGCGGGCCCGTCCTCCGTGTCGCCGTCATCAGCTTCTCCTACGTTCTTCAAGTGCGTCGGCGCATCCGCGCCGACTACGGCGCCGGCCTTTGATCTACTCATGCGGTTCGGCCACGAGCCGGTCCATCCAGGCGAGCAGCACGCCGGTCACGACAAAGGTCATCAGGATCGCGATCCGCCACAGCAGGTCGGTCTTGTTCATCGCGTCGACGTCGACGTAGTCCTCCAGCAGGTCGACAGCCGCGATCGCCACCAGCGACACCACCACCTTGAGCTTCAGCCCGGCGAAATCGACCTTGCCGGTGAACGCGGTCCACCCGCCATGATCGCGGCCCAGCGCCGCGGTCGCCAGCGTGCCGACCCCGGCGGTGATCATGATCAGCACCAGGTTGGCGATCAGCACTAGGTCGATCAGCTTGAGCACCGCAAGGATGACCCCGTCGGTGCCCAGCGCGGGGAACCCGACGACCGCGTGCACCAGCTCCTTGAAGAACTCGATGCCGACCACGATCAGCGCCGCGATCAGCCCGAGATAGAGCGGCGCCATCAGCCAGCGGCTGGCGATCAGCACGGCCGAGATCAGGGCTTCGAGGCGCTGGAGCATCGATTGCGCTTATCGGCGGCGCACGCCGATGTCAACCGGCGCTGGTGCTGCATGACCCTCTCGCGCCCTTCGAGACGCGCTCTGTGAGCGCTCCTCAGCGATGAGGAAGGTTTGCCGATGGCATGAAGAAAAATCCTCATCCTGAGGAAGCCGCGCAGCGGCTGTCTCGAAGGACGCGCTGCCGTTATCCAGCCTCGAAACAAGCCAGCGTTGCCAAACCGGCGCTTGTCCGGTCGGCCTCGCAGCCCTAATTTTAGGCAACGGTTGCGGGAGGCGGAACGCCGATGACGACGGACGCGGCGGCCCTTTCCGGCGCCGGCGGCGACTCGCGAAACGCCCGAGGCGGCGAGCGCGGCAGAGAAGTGCGTGCGATCGCGGTCGTCTCCGCGGCGCATTTCGTCAACCATTTCCAGAACCTGGTCCTGCCGCCGCTGTTCCCGCTGCTGAAGGCGCAGCTCGGCATCGGCTTTGTCGAATTGGGCTTTGCGCTGACCGTCGCCAACATCCTCTCGGTGGCGGCGCAGCTGCCGGTCGGCTTCCTGGTCGACAAGGCCGGGTCGCGGGTGATGCTGGTGCTCGGCCTCGCGGTCAGCGCGCTCGCCTATATCGCCTTTGCGATGTCGCTGTCCTATGCGTGGCTGCTGATCGCGATGGCGCTGCTCGGCCTCGCCAACAGCGCGTTTCATCCCGCCGATTACGCGATCCTGTCGGCGCAGGTTGCGCCCGCCAGGGTCGGCCGCGCCTTTTCGATCCACACCTTTGCCGGGTTCCTCGGCAACGCCGTCGCGCCGGTGACGATGCTGGCGATCGCGGCGAGCTTTGGCCTCAAGACCGCGATGATCGCCGCCGGGGCCGTCGCCCTGGTGGCGGCGGCGCCGCTCCTGCTGGTGCGCGGCATCGACAACCGGCAGCCGGCCATCCCTGCCGGCGGAACCGGCGCGACAATCGGCCTGGCCCAAGTGCTGACCCCGTCGATCATCTTTCTCACCGGGTTCTTCGCGCTGTTGAGCCTGTCGGGCAGCGGCATCAGCAATTTCTCGGTGGTGGCGCTGGGCAGCGCCTTCGGCACCCCGGTCGCGCTGGCGAGCCTGGCGCTTACCGTCTATCTGGCGATGCAGGCGCTGGGGGTGCTGGCCGGCGGGTTTATCGCCGACATGACCCGCCGCCATGCCGAGGTCGCCGCCATCGGCTACGCGATCAACGCCTGCATCGTGCTGGCGATCGGCACGATGGCACTCGGCGCCGCGCCGCTGGTGGCGGCGATGGGTTGCGCCGGGCTGCTCGGCGGCCTGATCATGCCGTCGCGCGACATGCTGGTGCGCGCCGCCGCGCCGCCGGGAGCGATGGGCCGCACCTTCGGCATCGTCACCAGCGGGTTCAACATAGGCGGCATGGTCGGGCCGCTGATGTTCGGCTTTATCATGGACCACGGCGCGCCGCGCTGGGTGTTCGGCGCCAGCGTCATCGTGATGATCACCGTGGCGCTGACCGCGCTGGTCGGCGACCGCCGCTCGGCCCGGCGGCGCGCGCTGGCGGCGGCGGAGTAGCAGCTACCCCGTAGGATGGATTGAGCATAGCGAAACCCATCAACCGCGGCCGCCAAACGATGGGTTTCGCTATGCTCAACCCATCCTACCCTTCGGTCAATGCCGACAGACTGACCCGCTGACGTCCGTCGCCGTCGAAATTGCCCGGATCGAGCCAGCGTTCGAACGCCGCCTTGAGCGCCGGCCATTCGCCGTCGAGGATCGAGAACCAGGCGGTGTCGCGGTTGCCGCCTTTGACCACATCGGCCTGGCGGAACAGCCCCTCGTAGCGGAAGCCGTAGCGCTCGGCCGCGGCGCGCGACGGCGCGTTCAGCGAATTGCACTTCCATTCGTAGCGGCGGTAGCCGAGCTCGTCGAACACGCGCCGCATCATCAGGTACATCGCCTCGGTGCCGGCGGGCTTCTTCTGCAGCGCCGGCGCATAGGCGATGGCGCCGACCTCGATGCTGCCGGCCGAGCGGTTGATGTTGAGGTAGCTGGCGACCCCGACCGCCTTGCCGCTGGCGGCGTCGACGACCGCGTAGGTGATCCGCGCGTCGTGGACTGCGGCGGCCTCGGCCGCGGCGAGGTAGTCCGCGAAACTTGCGTACGGGCCCCACGGCAGGTAGGTCCACATCCGCCCGTCGCGGTCTTCGCTGTTGGCGGCGTGGAGGTCGCGGGCGTGCCGCGCCGGGTCGAGCGGCTCGACCCAGCAATGCCGTCCCGCCATCGGCGTCCGCGGCGGCAGTTTTGCCGGGGTCCAGCCGTCGACCGGAAAGCCGATCGGCTGGCCGAGGTGGTTGGTGCGGCCGGTCATTTCCGTGGCCCGTAGAACACGATCCACTCGGAGAAATCGTCGCTGCGCTCGACAAACCCGTGCGGCGCGTGGGCGGCGGCGAACAGCAGGTCGCCCGGCGCGATCGGGACTTCCCGGTCGTCGATCCGATAGCGGCCGCTGCCGGTGGCGACGATGTAGAACTCGTCGCGGTCGTGCGGCACCTGCATGCCGCGCGAGGACGGCGCGGCGAACCTGACCTCGACATCGCCGGCGACAAACGCCTCCGCCGACAGCCGATCCGGCGGATACGGCAGCGCGCGGGCAGCAGCGAGCGAAATCTGGAACCCGGTGCGGCCCGCCGGCCGCGCGGCTTTCACCGAACCGTAAAACACCACCCATACCGCGAAATCGTCGGAAAAATCCTCGAACCGGTGGACCTCGTGCGCGGCGACGTAGAGCAGCGCGCCCGGGGCGAAAGGCAGGACCTGGCCGCCGATCCGGAATTTCCCGTGACCCGTGGCGACGATGTAAAGCTCGTCGCGGTCGTGCGGGGTCTGCGGGTCGTGGCCCTTTGGCGCATAGAGGCGGATTTCGAGGTCGCCGTCGACAAACACCTCGGACGAGCGCCGCCCCTCCGGCAGCGGCAGAGCCAGCGCGGCGGCGAGCGACAGCGGCGGCGGGGTTTTATCCATCATTGTCCCCCTAGGGCCGGTCCTCCCGGCGGGTAAGCGCCAGCAATATATCGTCGAACCGGCCGCCTTGGGCAAAATGGCCGATCTCCGGCCCCGGCGCGGCGCGCGGCGGCGCCAGCGCATCGGGGATCGCCGCCCCCATATGCTGCGCGATCGGGATCGTCCCGGCCCAGCAATCGGCCGCGTAGTCTTCTTCCTGGTCGAGCGGGCCGCCCGAGCGGATCTTGGCCGAGGCCTCCTCGATGGTCATGCCGAGCAGCGCGGTCGCCTTCAGCTCCTGCGGCGCGATCCCGCGCATGATCCCGGTGCGGCCGGGATAGACCCGCTCGATAAAGGCGTTGAGCCCGGCCTCCTTCTCGGCCGGGTCGCTGACCATCGCTGCGGTGCCGAACGCCATCACCGCGCGGTAGTTGAGCGAGTGACGAAAGGCGCAGCCCCCCAGGATCAGCCCATCGACATGCGCCACCGTCAGGCACACCGGGATGCCCTGTGCCTGGGTGCGCAGCATCCGGCTGGCCGACGAGCCGTGCCAATACAGCCGCTCGCCGTCGCGCCAGAACAGGGTCGGGGTGACGTAGGGCTGGCCGTCGATGACGTAGCCGATATGGCACATCAGCGCCGCGTCGAGGATCGCGAACACCGCCTCGCGGTCGTAATGCGCGCGCTCGGGATGGCGGCGCACCCGGGAACGCGGGCTCGGGGCGAAGGAGGAGGGCGGCAGGGTGTCGGGCATCGGTCGCGAGGCTCCATGCAATGGCGGCGGAGCCTAGGCGGCCAAGCGGTCTTATCGAAGCTCCAGTTTTCGCTCTTTGATAAGACCAGTTTGCGCTTCCAACACCACCGCCATGCGCTCGACGGCGCGCGCCATCGCCGCCTCGCCGTGCCCGGTCTAGCCGAGCACCAAGCCGGGCCGGCGCTCGGTCTCCAGCACCAGCGACGACAGCGGCACCGCGGCGACGCCGGCTTTGGCGAGGGCAGCCGCGGCGGCCCGATCCGACCAGCCATAGGGCAGCCAGGCGGTCAGGTACATCCCGCTCTCGACCGGCGGGATGTCGAGCAGCCCGCCGAGGCGTATGTTCAACAGCTCGGTGAGGAAATGCTGCCGCTCGGCGTAGCGCGCCCGCATGCGTTTCAGGTGCCGGGCGAAATGCCCGTCGAGCATGAAATGGGTCATCATCGTCTGGATAAGGCCCGAGCTTTGCCGGTCGGCGAGGTGACGCGCGGCGACAAACGGCGCCAGCAGATCCTCGGGCAGCACCGCGTAACCGAGCCGCAGCGACGGGAACAACAGCTTGCTGAAGGTGCCCAGATAGATCACCCGTCCGGCGCGGTCGAGCCCCTGCAGCGACGGCAGCATGCGGCCCGGTGCCTGGAACTCGCTCTCGTAATCGTCCTCGACGATCCACACGCCTTCGGCCGCGGCCCAGGCCAACAGCGCCGCGCGGCGCGGCAGCGGCATCGCCATGCCGAGCGGGTATTGCCGCGACGGGGTGGTGTAGACCAGCCGCGGAGGCTGGAGGTTGCGCCGCTGCCCGGCGGCGATGTCGAGCCCGTGCGCGTCGACCGGCACCGGCACGATGTCGGCCTCGGCGGCGGTCAGAATCTTCCCAGGCCGAGCGGTAGCACGGGTCCTCGACCCAGGCGGCGCAGCCGGGGTCGATCAGGATTTGCGCGGTGAGGCTCAGCCCTTGCTGGGTGCCCGAAATCATCACGATCTGCTCAGGGCTGCAGCGCACCCCGCGCGCGGCGGCGAGGTAGTCGGCGACCGCCCGGCGCAATTCCGGCTCGCCCTGCGGATCGCCGTATTGCCAGGCGAGGCTCGAGCGCCCCGACAGCGCGCGCGAGGCAAGCCGCTTCCAGGTGGCGATAAAGCCGGGGTCGATCTCGGCATGGCCGGGCTCGAACGGGCGCGGCAAGCCGCGCGGCGGCGGCAGGTAATCGCGCAGCCGCGCGGCCTGGCGCGAAAGCAGCCGCGGCGCGCTCGGCGCCGCAGGGCTGTCCGGAGCCGCCGCGCTCACCGGCGCAGCGGCGAAATAGCCGGAGCCGGCTCTGCCGGCGATATAACCCTCGGCGGCGAGCTGCTCGAACACGCCGACCACGGTGCTGCGCGCGAGGCCGAGCTCGCTCGCCAGCGCGCGGGTCGACGGCAGCCGCGCCCCGGGCCCGATGCGGCCCTCGCCGATCGCCTGGCGCAGCGCCGCCGCCAGCTGGCGCGACAGCGCCACCGGCAGCGCGCGGTCGAGCCGCGTCGTCCACAGGGTCGCCGGCGAGGTGGTGGTGGCGGCACGGGTTGGCATGGCAACAAGATGATAGCCTATAATTCGCTTTGCCCGGCCTTGATCCGGCCAAGGAAATTGAAGAGGGCGTCTATATGAGCGCAGGGCCGTTGGTGGTGACGTTTCCGGTCAGCGAGCGCACGCGCGCGGTGATCGCCGAGGCGCTCGGCGCCGCCGCTCTCGTCGTCTATCTCGCCGAAATCGCGGCGGGAGAGCGCGCGGCGGCGCTGCGCGGCGCCGGCGCGGTGTTGGCCAACGACACCTCGGCCGAGCTTTCGGCCGCCGAGCGTCAGATGATCGGCAACGCCAGGCTGCTGCAATTCACCGCCGCCGGGATCGACTGGGTGCCGCTGCTCGATCTGCCGCCGGGGCTGCCGGTCGCCGGCAATGGCGGCGCCTCGGCCGAGCCGATGGCCGAGCACATCGTCGCGCTCGCCTTTGCCGCGGCGAAGCGGCTGTTTGCCGAGCATGCCGCGCTCAAGGCCGGCGAATTCAACCAGCGCAGCCCAAACAAGATGCTGCTGGACGGGGTGTGCGGCATCCTCGGCTTTGGCGGGGTCGGCCAGGCGACGGCGCGGCTGATGCGCGGCATCGGCATGAAGATCCACGCGATCAACCGCAGCGGCCAGACCGACGCGACGGTCGATTGGATCGGCACCCCCGACCGCCTCGACGAGATGCTGGCGGCGGCGGATGTGTTCGTGATCTGCCTGGCGCTGACCCGCCACACCGAGGGGATGATCGGCGCCCGCGAATTGGGGCTGATGAAGGACGACGCCATCCTGATCAACGTCGCGCGCGGCGAGATCGTCGACGAGGCGGCGCTTTACGCCCATCTCGTCGCGCACCCGCGCTTCACCGCCGGGATCGACGCGTGGTGGGTCGAGCCGGTGCGGCACCATACATTTTCGATGAACTTTCCGTTCCTCGACCTGCCCAACGTGATCGGTTCGCCGCACAATTCGGCCGGCGGCGGGGTGTGGCGCGACACCTCGCTGCGCCGCGCGGTGGCGAACTGCAAGCGGGCGCTCACCGGTGAGACCCCGCTGCACCTCGCCCGCGACGAAGAGCGGATGCGGTAGGATACCGCCATGCGTGCCTCCGCCGCTCTCGTCATCCTCGCCATTGCGAGCCTCGCCGGCTGCGATTGGGCCAAGGACGTGAGCGGCCGCGTCAACCCCGACACGCTGAGCCTCGCCGACCGCTGCGCCAATTTCATGAAGGCGGCGATGCCCTCCGCCGAGATCGAGATCGCCAAGCGCACGTCGGAGAACACCGGCATCCGCACCATCACCGCCCGGGTCGAAGGCAACCGCATCGACGGGGCGAAAGACGCGCCGATCGAGCGCAGCCTCGCGGCGGAGTGCCGCTTCGACAACAATCTGCTGACCGCCTTCCAGTGGACCAAGGGCGGTCCCCCGGCTCCAGCGCCCAATCCGCCGTCCGCTTCATCGCGATAATCTAGCGCAGCGGTGTTGTGCGCTGAGCATGCCGCCAGCGTGGATTGCATAGGCTCTCTGCGCGAATCGCGCTGGCGCGCCTTGTGCATCCGCTTTCACGATAGGGTCACAAAAACGGTAGATCGAGGGGGCAGGCATGACAGCGGCGGCAATACCGGTCGAAGGGTCGAGCTATCAGCGCGCGATCACCGCCGGGGTCATCGGCAACGTCCTCGAATGGTACGATTTCGGCGTTTACGGCTATCTCGTGCCGACGATTTCGGCGCTGTTCTTTCCCGCCGGCGATCCGACGATCTCGCTGTTGCTGACTTTCGCGGTGTTCGGCGTCGGCTTTGTGATGAGGCCGGTCGGCTCGATCGTGTTCGGCATCTACGGCGACCGCAAGGGCCGCCGCAAGGCGCTGAGCGCGGTCATCTTCGTGATGGCGATATCGACCTTCGCGATCGGGCTGTTGCCGACCTATGCGCAGGTCGGGATCGCCGCGCCGATCCTGCTGGTGGTGGTGCGGCTGTTTCAGGGTCTGTCGACCGGCGGCGAGTTCGGCGGCTCGAGCGCCTATATCGTTGAGTATGCGCCGCAGCACCGGCGTGGTTATTTCGGTTCGTTCCAGCTGGTCGGGGTCGCCAGCGGCTTTCTGCTGGGCTCGCTGACCGCGGCGCTGCTCAACTCCGCTTTAAGCGCAGACGACCGGCTCAGCTGGGGCTGGCGGCTGCCGTTCCTGTTCGGCATCGCGGTCGGGCTGGTTGGCGCCTATATGCGCTGGCACATTAGCGACACGCCGATCTACACCGAGATCGAGGAGCAGGGGGCGGTGGCGAAGTCGCCGCTGGCCGATGCGCTGGTGCGGCACCCGCGCGAAACACTGCTCGCCTTCGGCAGCACGCTCTACAACACGGTCGCCTACTACATCGCATTGATCTACATGATCAATTACATCGTCACGGTGGGCAAGCTGCCGCAGGGCTACGCGTTGTGGATCAGCACTGGCAGCCTGGCGGTGATGATCGCGCTGCTGCCCGGCCTGGGGGCGCTGTCCGACCGGATCGGGCGGCGGCCGCTGATGCTCGGCTCGTGCGCCGCGTTCGTTGTGCTCGGGGTGCCGTTCTTCTGGCTGGCCTCGTCGGGCAACCTCGCGCTGACGATCCTCGGCCAGTTGCTGATGATGGTGTGCTATGCGCCCTATGCGGCGACCTGCGCGTCGTTCCTGACCGAGATCACCTCGACGCGGGTGCGCTACACCTCGATGTCGATCGGCTACAACGTCGCGGTGGCGGTCTTCGGCGGCTTCGCGCCGTTCATCGCAACCTGGCTGGTGCGCGAAACCGGGAGCCCGTATGCCCCAGCGGCCTATCTGATCGGCTCGGCGCTGATCACCGGTTTTGTCGTGCTGCGGACCCGCGAGACCGCGTTCACGCCGTTGCGCTGACCGCGACCACCGCTCAGCCGGGCGGATGCAGCTCCGGCGGCTGGCGGGTCACCGTGCGCCGGCCGCGTTTCCACACCGCGAGCGGCGGGCGGATTTCGGCCACGGCCTGCTCCGGCGTCGTCGCGTCGATGACGACGATGTCGGCCGGCATGCCGACCTCCAGCCCGTAATCGGGGAGGTTCAGCACCCGCGCCGAGCTTTCGCTCAGCATCAGGAACAATTCGCGCAGCCGCGCCGCGCCGACCACCTGCAGCACGTTGGCGTGCAGATTGGCGATGCGGATCAGCGAGCAATCGCCGTACGGGGTCGCCGGGTTGAGGATGTTGTTGCTCGACAGCGAGCAGGTGACGCCGTGCGCGACCAGATGGTTCGCGTCGGCGACGCCGCGGCGCACGTCGTGGTCGCGGTCGCGGCCCATCAGATAGAGGTCGGTCGCCGGCAGCACGGTCACCGCGATCCCGGCATCGGCGAGGCGGCGCGCCATCGCCGCCGACTCCGCCGGCGGCATCAGCGACAATTTCGCCATGTGGCCGACCACGACCCGGCCGCCGCGCCGATATGTTTCGGTCAGCTCCAGCACCTTGCGCACGTCCATGTGCTCGGTGCTGTCGCCGACATCGAGGTGGATGTCGATATCGGTGTCGTACTCGCGGGCGAGCGCAAAGATGCGCTCGATCTGCGCCGAGGGGTCGCTGTCGTAGCGCGGCGCGCCGCCCAGCACCCGCGCGCCGTCCTTCAACGCCGCGACCAGCAATTCCTCGGTGCCGGGATAGTTGGTCATCCCGTCTTGCGGAAAGATGCAGGGCTCGATGTCGATCGCCCAGCGATAGGCCCGGGCCAGCGCCTTGATCGCCTCGTAGCCGCGCAGGCCGATGGCGGGATCGATCTCGACCTGCGTGCGCATGCGCGTCGCGCCGTTGACCAGGCATTCGCGCAAGGTCGCCTCGGCGCGGGCATAGATATCCTCGACGGTCATCGCCGGCTTTAGCGGCGCGACCGTCGTCACCGGGTTGACCCGGCGCCCCTCGGGCAGCGGGCAACGGTCGATGATCCGCGACTTATCGAGATGGATATGCGTCTCGATCAACCCGGCGCAAGCGAGCCGGCCGCCGGCGTCCCAGGTTTCGCCCTCGGCGGCGAGACCCGGCCCGATCGCGGCGATCCTGCCGCCGGCGACCGCGATGTCGACGATGTCGGTCGGCGCCGTGACGCGGCGCAGGTTTCTGACGATCAGGTCCATCGACTGCTCCGGCTTGCTAAAAGCAGTTCAGTTGCGTATGGGCAGCATATTGGTCAAATGTGGCGCCGACGATGCCTATCAGCCTGTCGATCCGGAATGTCCTCGACGAAGTAGCCGCAGTGCTTCGGCAACGGGCGCGCAACCATCATCGCTCGCTGCGAGGCGAGTTGCTGGCGATTCTTGAAGAAGCCGTGCGCCCTTCGCGGCCGTCATCGATGAAACGCTCGCGAAAACTCGCCAATCGGGTGCGGACAATTCTCTTCGTCGCGATCCTTCGCACAGACCGTGACCTCCGATACATGACCCGCCGATGATGCAAGTGAGCGACCGGGCCGATCGCGGTGCGCTGCTGCGCGAGCTGATGGCGGTGTTCGATGAGCTGCCCGCGTCGCTGCGCGCGGCGATCAACTACGCGCCCGAGCCGCTCGACCCCAAGGATCTGGCGACCTTGTGCCGTAAGCACGGCGCCGCCAACGTGCTCGCGATGATCGAGATGAAGCTGAAACGGCGAGGCGGGCGCGGCGGCAAGCCAGCCCGCGATCCTGCCTAGCGGGCCGCGTCGGGCGCTGCCGCGAACAGCAGCCACGCCTGCCGCGCGGCCACCGCATCGCGGATGCGATAGGCCAAATGCTGCGACTGGCCCCGGGCGCCGGTGCGCTCGGCGACCGCGAAACGGCTGGCGAGGCAGGCGAGCTCGGCCTCGACCAGCCCGAGCTCGGCCGCGCGGCGGTCGCCGGCATCGGCCTCGCCGCGCGCGACCAGCTCCAGCACCGAGCCGAGCAACCGCCGCCGGTCGAAGGGGCGCGTCACGACGTAGCCGTCGTTGAGGCCGCCGGCGGCTGGGATGCCGGCCGGCGGAACGCCGGCGGACGCGGTGAACAGCACCTTGAGGCCGCTTTGGCAGTGGCGCAGCTGCCGCGCCGCGGCGAACCCGTCGCTGCCATCGGCAAGACGGCCGGCGATCACCGCAAGGTCGGCCGGGCGCACCGCCAGCGCCGCGAGCGCGCCGCGGGGGTGGGTGAAACCGGCGACGACAAACCCTGCCTCGCCCAGCGACGCCGCAGCGAGCCGGCGGGCCTCGCTGTCGCCATCGATGACCAGGGCATAGGGCGGAGAGTCGATCATCACCGGGGCATCACCAGGGCATCACCAGGGCATCACCAGGGCTGTCGGCGTTGCGGGGGAGATCACGATAAGCGCAATCGCCGGCAATCGTGCGAAGTTTCGCCGCGCTTTTTCCTTGGTTTTGATTGGTGTCCGGGACGCTAACCTAAATTTATTATTACGCTCGGTTAGGCCGGCGATGGTTGATTACCCATAATCGGCCGAAATCTCTCGCTTTACTGAGTTTGCCGCAGCCTCGAACTGGCGGTGGAATTCCGCGCCGAGTCCGGGCATCCTTAACGGCGGAAGAGTACCGCTCCCGGTGGGGCGCGCGGGCTTCAAACCCGTTGGAGGGCGCCTCGGTGTCCTCGGTAGGTTCGACTCCTGCCTCTTCCGCCACTTTCAAGTTTTTAACTTATATATTTTATAGAGTTACGAGATGACGTTAAGATAATCCCATCCCTCTTCCCTACCTTTTGCGCCGGTGGCTGGCGAACGGTAGCGAAGCGGATCGCCCCTATCGCTTTCAACGTCCCGCTCGACACCCGGCGCTGCGATCCGCTGGGTCTGCGCCGTGCCACAGCCACCCTGCGTAGTGATCGCAGCGGCCGCATTGCCCTTCGGCCCGCTACAAAGGGGCGGCAGGCAACCGGCTGACCTATTGGCTGACTCGTAGCGCCGCGTAAGAAGTCGCAACCTCCCGCGCCGCTGGTGCGACCGGGCACGGATTATCGCGAGCTGTGCAACTGGAATTGCCGTTTGGATTCTCTCTTGCGAGCCAGAGGGAAAAGAATCAACAAACATAATACAATAATATGACAATTATATCAGATAGATATAGAACCTATTGACGCCGAATCGCTCCGTCCGCATTTATACGATGAGTCAAGCCGATTTTTGCGAGGGACCTTTTTGGGACATGGCGGATGAGACCGAAAAAGGCCGTCGACTCGGTAAAGCTCTCCTTTAACTATATAAAGGGACCGGGATACCGAGAAATTCCCTGTGACGGCGCTATTGGTGGATTGGCCCCACAGGGGAAGCTGTGGATGGCATTTTATGCCGAACGTTATCCACTGCCCCGAATTGTTGCCTACGATGTACCGGCTCCTACCGAGGGACAGCCAAAAGTAACCCTCAATGAAAGCGCGTCGACTCCTAGCTACATCGAGTCACGAGAAGGGATAATCCGGCACGTCGAATTTTGCGCTTATCTTGATATTGATGGCGCAGAGCGACTGCGCGATTGGTTAACACAGAAAATATCCGAAGGTCGAGCGAATACATCTCGCGGCCGAACGTCCAGAAGCAAGTCATCATAGATTATCATCATGGCTGATTATACTCCAATATCGAGTTTTAATGCTCCCGCATCTCGTAATTTAAATATACTTCCTTCTGGAGCAGCAATAACAACTACAGGAAATGGAACATACTCCCCTATTTCCCGTACTACTCCGGATAATTTTACGGAATTTGAATCGTATCACATTCCAGATTGGGATGGCGACGGCGCGCAACCTATAGCGCGGGATACCGTAGAAGCAGCCCGTCGGTTCAACCAGTGGCTCCCAAGACGCCTATCTCCCGCCGACGTGGCACCAGGTGCAGATGGAACGATAGGCTTCGAATGGCGATACGGCACGGACGGGGCACGAACGTTCATTATCGTCGAAATAGGACCAGGAGACATTGTTAAGGCGCGGCGAATCTCCGACAGCGGAGTCAAATCTCGGTTTGCTCCGATTAGCTCCGGAAACGGTGATGCCGTAGAGAATCTCCTTTCGATGCTCTTTTCGCGCCGCGATGTGCCCTCAGAATAATTTACAGCCAGGCACAGCCCTTCCAAATGGCGAATGCTGGTATAAAGTCTTAACTAATAATCGTCATATAACGACCGCAGATACTGTTCATACTCAGGCATTAAAGGGAAATACTATTGCTGTAGTTGTTGGTAAACCGTGGTCTCACGAAATGTCAGGGCGAGTTGTCTCGTTGTCAGGCGATTTAGCGGCCATAGATGCTGATGCTAATAAGCGGGTAGCTGATACGAGAAGTAGATACGCTGCCCGTGGTGGCGTAGTTCCGAGCGGTATTGTCTTTGCGGGGATAGGTTGTGCTAAATCAGATAATCTTCGATCTACAATAAGAGGTACATTGCGAACCGATGTTGTGTATACGCCAATAGCAGGAATAGACAACGCCCATTCTGGTTTCGTCATATATTCGGCGGCGTCAGATGCCGATATTGAAGACGTGCGGGATTTTCTTCTTCGTACCCTTCGGGCAATTCGCCCGAAGGATTTACAGATACTTATTTCATCATGCGGAGTGCTTACACCCGAAAGTGGGACAGCGAACCCTCCGGATGTGACTAGCTCTGCGGGCTAACGTTTTCCCACCTTATTCTTGCGCACTTTCTCATTGTTCCCTGGGCGCTCTTTCAGTTTGGGCGTGATCGGCTTGTCCGGCGTCTGGAACAGGCGCTGATAGGCGAAGAGGCCCTAGACCCTAACCCGCTCGTTCACCTCGCCCCCGACGATGACGCGATGGTCGCCAACATCGTGCGGGCTCTTTGACGGCATGGGCTCGCCGTTCCATAGGATAATTCGCATCCCCTTCTTGTGCTGGCACACCTGGCAGCGCAGCGGGTATCGCCGCGTGGCTATTCTACCACTCGTTGCGGTCGAGCACCGAGCATTTGATATCGTGGCCGTCGGCGTCGAGGCGAACCAATGAGCACTCGTTGAGTCGAGCGTAAATCAGTAGCTTGATGAACGATTCGCTGAAC
>JBBRPG010000068.1:0-19223 GCA_038228485.1 Alphaproteobacteria bacterium | reverse complement strand
ACTGCGCCGCCGACAGCCAATGCATGGTCGCCTTGACCTTGCGGCCGTCCGGCGCGTTGCCGCCCCGGGTCGCGGGATCGTAGGTGCAGCGCAGTTCGACAATTTCGCCGGCGGCGTTCTTCACGGCTTCCCGGCAGGTGACGAAATAGGCGTAGCGCAGCCGCACCTCGCGCCCCGGCGACAGCCGGTAGAAATTCTTCGGCGGGTCTTCCATGAAATCGTCGCGCTCGACGTAAAGCTCGCGCCCGAACGGGATTTTGCGGCTGCCGGCGCGGGGATCGTCGGGGTGGTTGACCGCGTCCAATTCCTCGCTGCCTTCGGGGTAGTTTTCGATCACCAGCTTCAGCGGGCGCAGCACCGCCATCCGCCGTTGGGCGGTGCGGTTGAGCTCGTCGCGCACCGCGTGCTCGAACTGGGCGACATCGACGGTGCTGTTGGCGCGCGCCACCCCGACGCTGCGCGCGAAATTGCGCACCGCCGCCGCCGGCACCCCGCGCCGCCGCAGGCCCGAGAGGGTCGGCATGCGCGGGTCGTCCCAGCCCGACACGCGGCCCTCGTCGACCAGGCTCTTGAGGAACCGCTTCGACATCACCGTGTAGGTCAGGTTCAGCCGGGCGAACTCGTATTGGTGCGGGCGCGATGGTCCAAGCTTTTCTCCGATGGGCAGATGCTCGAGCAGCCAATCGTAAAGCGGCCGGTGATCCTCGAATTCGAGCGTGCAGATCGAGTGCGTCACCCCCTCGAGCGCGTCCGACTGGCCGTGCGCATAGTCGTAGGTCGGGTAGATGCACCATGTGTCGCCGGTGCGCGGGTGGCTCGAATGCAGGATGCGGTAGAGCGCCGGGTCGCGCAGGTTCATGTTGGGCGAGGCCATGTCGATCTTGGCCCGCAACACCCGCGCGCCGTTGGGGAATTCTCCGGCCCGCATACGCCGGAACAGGTCCAGGTTCTCAGCTACCGAACGGTCGCGGTAGGGGCTGTTCCGGCCCGGCTCGGTCAGGGTGCCGCGGCTCGCGCGCATCTCTTCGGGCGACTGGTCGTCGACATAGGCGAGGCCCTTTTCGATCAGCACCTCGGCCCATTTGTAGAGCTGCTCGAAGTAATCCGACGCGTGATAGAGGTGCTTGCCCCAGTCGTAGCCAAGCCAGCGCAAATCGGCCTGGATCGCGTCGATGTACTCCTGCTCCTCCTTGACCGGGTTGGTGTCGTCAAAGCGCAGGTGACAGCGCCCGGCGAACTCCTCGGCGACTCCGAAATTGAGGCAGATCGCCTTGGCGTGGCCGATATGCAAATAGCCGTTCGGCTCCGGCGGGAAGCGGGTCACCGGCCACGTCACCCGCCCGGAATCGATGTCGGCCTGGACGATCTCGCGGATGAAATCGCGCCCGGGTTCGGTTGCTGTCGTTTCCGGCGTACTCATGCTGCTCGCTCCGGCACCCCTGCTACGCCTATGCTATCACGAACGAAACCAGCGCTTTCAGCATGCCCGATCCGCCGCGTCTTCCACCGCCGCCTTTCTGGCGAACGCGATATTTCGCGCTGACCGTAATGGCCAAGGCCGACCGGCGGTGGATCGATCCGATCGACATCGAACGGGTTCTATCCCAGCCCGCCCGACGCGAACGACAGGCCGACGGCCGCGTCCGTTATTGGGCTTACATTCCACGGCTCGGCACATATATTCGGGTCGTGACGCTCGCCGACGGCTATACCGTTCATAACGTATTCAAGGATAGCGACTTCTCAGAATGAGCGCCGATCTCGACTACGATCCGACCACCGACAGCCTCTACATCAAATTGCGGCCCGGCGAGTCGGTCGACAACCGCATCGTCAGCGACGATGTGGTGATCGATCTCGGCGCGGACGGCGAGCCGGTCGGCTACGACATCCAGCATGCCAGCTGCCACGCCGACGCCATTGCCGAGGCGCTCGGCTATCTCCACCAACGCCACGCGGCCTGACGAGCCGTCTCAGCGCGCCGGCTCGGTTCCGGTCAGCGCCGCATAGGTAAGCTCGCGGAAGGCGCGGCGGTAGGGGCCTCCCTGGTCCGACGGGGTCTGGATCATCTGGATCGCGATCAGCCGTTCCGCCGGATCGACCCAGAACGTCGTGCCCCAGGCGCCGGTCCAGTAGAAATTGCCGACCGAGCCGGGCAGCGGGTTGTGCCCCGCGGCGGTGCGCACCGCAAAGCCGAGCCCGAAACCCTGGCCCATCGCCGGGGTCGGGGCGATGTCGCCGGTCGAGGTCAGCGCCCGCTCCGAGTACCCAACCCCCGGCGGCAGCGCATCCGCGGTCATCAGCGCGACGGTGTGCGGCGCCAGCAGGCGGGTTCCGCGATACTCGCCGCCATTGAGCAGCATTTCGGCGAAGCGCAGGTAGTCGTCGGCGCTCGCCACCAACCCGCCGCCGCCGGAGAACAGGCGCGGCTTTTTAGTGACGTCGGGCGGCATCCGCGACTTGCTGTCGGCGGGCGGCGCCTGCGCCTCGGCGAGGCGGGGCAGATCGGGCTCGTGCACATAGAAATCGGTCGCGGTCATGCCCAGCGGCTTGGCGACGCGCTCGGCGATGAAGGCGTCGAGCTCCTTGCCCGACACAACCTCGATGACGCGCCCGAGCACATCGACGGCCATGCTGTATTCCCATACCTCGCCCGGCTGGTGAGCGAGCGGCACCTTCGACATCTTGGTGACCATCTCGGCCAGCGTGTCGCCGCGGTCGCCGATCTTGGCGTCGCGATACATCTGATGAATGAGATGATCGCCGAACTGGCCATAGACGAGGCCGGCGGTGTGGCGCAGCAGATCCTGCACGATCATCGGCCGGTGTTGCGGCTCCGTGACCAGGACCGGCTTGCCGGTGGCCGGGTCGGTCTTTTCGACCCCGACCTTGAGGTCCTTGAACTCGGGCAGGTATTTCGAGACCGGCGCCATCAGGTCGAGCTTGCCTTCCTCAACCAGCATCATCGCCGCGACCGAAACGATCGGCTTGGTCATCGACGCGAGGCGGAAGATCGCGTCGGTCTTCATCGGCGTTTTCTTCTCGCGATCCTGAAAGCCGACGGCCTGGAAATAGGCGATCTTGTCGGCCCGCGCGACCAGCAGCACCGCGCCCGGCAGCTCGCCCTTGTCGACATAGCCCTTGTAGACCTCGCCCAGCCGCTGCAGCCGTTCCGGCGCAAAGCCGAGCTGCTGCGGATTGGCGACCGCCGCCGGCTCCTCGGCGGCGGCAACACTCACGATGCCGATCGCGAAGACCGTGGACAGCAATACTTTATGCAGCGCCATCGCTCCCTCCCGTTTCCGCGGCCCCAGCCCGGTCAAGCCGAGCAGGGCGGTTTTGGCCGGTGGCGGCCCCCTCCCACCCGCTGCGCGGGTCTCCCTCCCCCGTGACCACGGGGGAGGGTTGGGGTGGGGGCTGGCACGGGCAATGCGATTTCCTCGAAACCGCTGTCAAAGCTTGGCGATGATCTCGGCCCAGCGGTCGAGCAAGGGCATGATCTTGTTGGCCTTGTCGGCGGTCAATTGCACGACGCCGCGGCTGACACCTTGGTCGATGTAGCGCTGCACCCGGTCGATATCGGGCTGGATGCCCCATACGGTGACCGGGCAGGTGGCGAGGTCGCGCCCGGCCTCGGCCGCCATCTGGCGGAATTGCGGCAGGAAGTCGGTGACGTCCTCGTATTGCGGCCGGCGCGAATGCGGGATCCAGCCGTCGCCGTAGCGGATCGCGCGCCTGGCCGCATGCGGGAACATGCCGCCGATAATCACCGGCGGATGCGGTTGCTGCACCGGTTTCGGCCACGCCATCATCGGTGGAAAGTCGACCATCTCGCCGTGATATTCGGGTTTTGGCTTGGTCCAGATTTCCTTCATCGCTTCAATGCGTTCGCGCATCAGCTTAAAGCGGGATTTGAACTCGGTGCCGTGGTCGGCCATCTCGTCGGCGTTCCACCCGCCGCCGACCCCGAACAGGAACCGGCCGCCCGACACCTGGTCGAGCGAGGCGACTAGCTTCGCGGTCTGGATCGGGTCGCGCTGGGCGACGAGGCACACGCCGGTGCCGACCTTGATGGTCTTGGTCACCGCCGCGGCGTAGGTCAGCGACACGAACGGGTCCATCACGTCGTGATACTGTTTCGGCAGCTCGCCGCCCGACGGGAAGGCCGAGTTGCGCGACACCGGGATATGCGAGTGCTCCGGCGCCCACACCGACTCGAACCCGCGTTGCTCCAACGCCCGGGCCAATTCGCCCGCGCCCATCGAATAATCGGTGAAGAACATCGACGCGCCGAACAGCATGGTTTTACTCCATCAGAAAAACGCTTCGACGCAGAGTACGCGGTGGGTACGCGGAGATCGCAGAGGAATTACAGACCGTTGACCATCCGTACGATGCCGTCGCGCAGTTGAGCGACATGAAAGTTCAGCAGATATCCTAACCGGAAGCCCCCGAGCCGAAGGTAGCTTAGCAGTTGGCTTCGATGCACCGGGAGAATCGCTTCGACGACTTCAGCTCGACAACGACCAGTCCCTCCACGAGGAGATCCATGCGATAGGCCATATCGACAACCAAATTTTCATACCGAAGTGGAACCGAAAGCTGCTTCTGTACCCGTAGGCCCAGCTTTTCGAGTTCATATACAAGGCAAAGCTCGTAGGCGCTTTCCAAGAGACCCGGACCGACTACTGAATGAACTTTAATTGCTGCACCGATGATCGCCGTTCCGATCTCGTTCTCGACCATCCACTGCGCCCTCTGCGGCTGCTCCGCGGCCTCTGCGTCGAAGCGTTGTCTTTTAGGCGGCCTGCTCCAAGGTCGGGCGGTCGTCGGCGACGGTGGTGCGGTGCAGCTCGCGGACCTCGGCCGGGTCGTAGCGGCGGGCGCGGTGCATCATCGCCCGGTTGTCCCACATCACCAGATCGCCGACCCGCCATTTATGCGCGTAGACGAACTTGCGCTGGGTTGCGTGCTCGGTCAGGTCGCGCAGCAGCGCCCGCGCCTCGGGCATCGGCATGCCGCGGATCGCGCCGGCATGGGCCGATAGAAAGATCGAGCGCCGGCCGCTGCCCGGGTGACGTCGCACCAGGCGCTGCGGCACCGGCGGGTTGCGCCGCCGCTCCTCCTCGGTGAAGTCGAAGCCGAGGATACCGCGCGAATATTGCTGGCTGTGCTCGCAGACGAGGTCGGCGATCTCGGCCTTTACGTCGTCGTCGAGCGCGTCGTAGGCGGCGCGCATGTCAGCGAATTCGGTGTTGCCGTCTCCAAGGGGACTTGGCTTCGGGAGCACCCGCGCGTGCAACAGCGAATACTTGGCCGGGGTCGGCTTGAAAGAGCTGTCCGAATGCCACAGCATGTTGCCGAGGCTGAACAGCCGCCGCCGGTCCTCGCGCGACATAATTTCGCTGTTTTTGCCGAGGTTCGACACGTCGGCGATTTCCGGAGCCAGCCGCCGGTCCTCGTCGCGCCGGATATCGGCGTTGGCGAGCTCCAGCGCGCCGAAATTGCGGCTGAACGCGAGCTGCTGCGCGTCGTCGATCTTCTGGTCGTGGAAGACCAGCACGGCGTATTTGTCCATGCCCGCGACGATCTCGCCGACCTGCCCTTGGGTCATCGTCAGGCGCAGATCGATGCCGGAAACCTCGCCGGCAAAGAACGCGCGGTTGACCGGATCGATCGGGCGGATTTGCAGGTTCATGGCTCAACAACTCCCGCAGGAAGCACGCCGAAACGATACCCCTGATAACACGGTAACGGTAGTATCCGCGTCCGAAGAACCTTAAGGGAAGCGACGCGATGAGACGGCGCGATTTGCTAATCGGACTCGGCGGCTTAGGAACCGTCTTGCCGCTTGCAGTGCACGCGCAACAAAAGCCGATGCCGGTGATCGGCTTCCTCAGCGGCGTCTCGCCGGCTCCGTTTAAAGGATTGGTCGACGCCTTTCGCGGCGGTCTTGCCGAGACCGGCTATGTGGAAGGCCAGACAGTGGCGATCGAATATCGCTGGGCGGAGGGTCATTACGATCGTTTGCCGGCGCTGGCAGCCGATCTCATCGGACGCAAAGTAGATGTGATCGTCGCGACCGGCGGCGCCATTCCGGCGCATGCCGCTAAAGAAGCGACCTCGACGATCCCGATCGTCTTTACCACCGGTGGCGACCCGGTGGCGCAGCATCTGGTTTCCAGCCTGGCCCGCCCGGGCGCCAACCTTACCGGCTTTAGCATTTTGGTCGCCGAACTGATGCCCAAACGACTCGAGTTGCTCTTGGAGTTGGTTCCCCAGGCCAAAAACATCGCACTGATGGTCAACCCGCAAAGTCCGAACGCTGATCGCATGTTGCGCGAATTGCCTGAAGTGGCGCGCGCTAGAGGGATCGGACTGCCGATCTTTAAAGTTGCCACCGACGCGGAGATCGAGGCCGCTTTTGCCGCGGCGAAGCAACTCAAGGTCGACGCGCTGCTGTCCGGCAGCGATGCGTTCTACAACAACCGGAGGGAGCTGCTTGTGAGGCTGGCCGCGCATTATGCGACTCCCGCCATATACGATACCCGGGAATTCGCCGAGGCTGGCGGCCTGATCAGTTTTGGCGTAAACCTCCCGGTTATCTATCAGCAGCTCGGCGTCTACGCCGGCAAGGTGCTGAAAGGCGCAAAGCCCGCCGACTTGCCGGTGCAGCAGCCCTCGACCTTCGAGCTGATTGTCAATCTCAAGGCCTCCAGGGCGCTCGGCCTCACCGTTCCGCAATCGCTCCTCGCCCGCGCCGACGAGGTGATCGAATGAGGCGCCGGCTCAAACGATCTGGTTGAAGAGCGCCGACTCGCCGCGCCATAGCCGGGCGAGGTTTTCTTCGAGGATGTCGAGCACGTTGTCCTCGTAGCGCCGGGTCTCGCCCGCGGTGTGCGGGGTGATGAAGGCGTTTTCCAGCGCCCATAGCGGCGAGGTGGGCGACAGCGGCTCCTCGACGGTGACGTCGATTGCCGCGCCGGCGATCCGGCCTTCGGTCAACGCGGCGACCAAGGCCGCCTCGTCGACGCAACGGCCGCGCGCGGCATTGACCAGAAAGGCCCCGCGCCGCATCCGGCCGAGCGCCGCGGCATCGATCAAATTCTCGGTCTCCTTGACCAGCGGGCAGGTGAGGGCGACGAAATCGGCCTGCGGCAACAGCCCGCTCAGCGCGTCGAGCCCATGCACCTCGTCCGCCGCGCCGGCGCCGTTGGCGGGGTTCTGGCGCAGCCCGATCACCCGCATGTCGAACGCCTTGGCGAGCTGCGCCAGCCGGCCGCCGATGGCGCCGAGCCCGACGATCAGCAGCGTCTTGCCGCCGAGCTCGTCCTCGCGCTGGGTCAGGTCGCCGATCATGCCGCGCCACACGCGCTTCGCCTGGTTGTCGCGCGCCTCCGGCAGCCGCCGCGTCAGCGCCAGGATCAGCGCCATCGCGTGCTCCGACACCGCCTTGGCGTTGACCCCGCGGGCGCTGGCGAGGCGGATGCCGCGCTGCCCCAGCGCCTCGCGCCCGAACTGGTCGGTGCCGGCGCCGATCGACTGGATGAAGTGCAGCTTCCGGGCGTGCTCGACCAGCGCGTCGCGCCACAATCCGGAGATCACCAGCACATCCGCCTCGCCGATGCGGCGCTCCAGCTCGGCGTAATCGTGCACCTGGAAGCTGGCGATGCCGGTGTTGCGCAGCGCGAATTGCTGCTGCAGCGGATAGGCGACATGGGCGAAGCAGATCGTCGTCTTGTCCTTGGCTGGCAGCATGGCGGCCCCTCCGTTCGTTAATCGTCGCTGTGATATCATGCGGCATGGCCGCCGACGTCGTCGATCTCCGGGATTTCTACCGCACCCCGCTGGGGCAGGTGGCGCGGCGCATGATCCGGCGCGCGATGCGGCGGATGTGGCCCGATCTGCACGGCATGCGCCTGTTGGGGATCGGCTATCCGGCGCCGTTTCTGACCGCGATCTCGCCCGAGACCGAACGCACCGTGGCGCTGATGCCGGCCTCGCTCGGGGTGCTGGCCTGGCCGCCCGAGGGGGCTAACCTGGCGATGCTGGCCGAGGAGGACGAACTCCCCTTCGCCGATTTCTCGGTCGACCGGGTGATCCTGGTCCACGCGCTCGAAACCAGCGAGCAGGCCGGGCCGCTGCTGAAAGAAGTGTGGCGTGTGCTCGCCGGCGGCGGGCGTCTGATGGTGATCGCACCCAACCGGCGCGGCATCTGGGCGCGGCTCGACCGCACCCCGTTCGGCTCGGGCCGCCCCTACACGATGTCGCAGCTGTCGCAACTGTTGCGCGACGAGCTGTTCACCCCGGTCGCGACCGGCACCGCGCTATTCGTGCCGCCAAGCCGCAGCCGCATGGTGCTGCGCTCGGCGCGGGCGTGGGAGCGGCTCGGGGTGCGCTGGTTCCAGACCTTTGCCGGGGTGGTGCTGGTCGAGGCGACCAAGCAGATCTATGCCAAACCGATCGCCGCCCGCGCCCCGCGCCGGCGCCTCGTCTACGCCCCGGCACCCTCGGGGATGTGACAGGGACCCGCTCTTTTGTCCGTAGGATGGGTTGAGCATGAGCGAAACCCATCAGACCGCGCATGATCGATGGGTATCGCTTCGCTCAACCCATCCTACAGCGGCGCGCGATACGGGAACGGCCCCGGCCAGTCCCCGAAAACGGCAGTGTGCGTGACCAGCCCTTCGCCCTCGCGCCACAGATGCAGCTGATAGCCGGGGGGCTCGAAGATGAACTCGGCCGGCGTGCCGGGGTTGAGGTCCAGCACGAGCTGATGCGCGGTAGCGGGGCAGGTGCCGGCGACCGTGCCGGCGAAGCGGCGGTCGATGGTGCGGTGCAGATGGCCGCAAAGGATGCGCTCGACCTGGGGATGGCGTGCGATCACCGCCGCGAACGCCGCCGGATCGCGCAGCCCGCTGCGGTCCATGTGCTCGATCCCGCTGGCGAATGGCGGGTGGTGCATCATCACCAGAGTCGGCTTCTTCGGTTGCGCGGCCAGGGCGTCGTCGAGCCAGCCCAGCCGCTCGGCGCAAAGTTCGCCGCCGCCGGCGCCGGGGATGTGAGTCTCGAGCGCGACGATGCGCAACGGATGGTCCTCGACGACGTACTGGAGAAAACCCGCGGCGGGGAAATAACCGTGGCCGGCGAACGCTTCGCGCAGTCCGTCACGGTTGTCGTGGTTGCCGGGGATCAGGAAATACGGCATCGCCAGCGGCGCCAGCAGATCGCGCAGATTGGCGTATTCGTCGGCATTGCCGTGCTCGACGAGGTCGCCGGTGATCAGGTTGACGTCGGGGCGCGGCTTCAGCGCGTTGAGGGCCGCGACCGCGCGCGCCAGATGGGCGGCGGTGTCAATCCGGCTCCAGCCGGGATCGGCGCCGGGCGGGGTGGCGCGGTTCGGCGCATGGAACAGCTTGCCGGCCGCCAGGATGTGCATGTCGGTGATCTGCGCGACCAGCATCGCGGTTCCCCTCGTCTATGGCCCTCGGGTCAGCACGAAGACGCCCTGCTCGGCGAGCAGGTTGGCGAGGGCGCCCCGCGGGTCGAGCGTGAACGGGCGGCCGTGCCGATCGAGCGCGACGCTGCGCTCGATGCGCGCGTCGATCTCGTCGCACAGCCCGACGAAGTCGCGGATCGTGCAGAGATGGATGTTCGGCGAATCGTACCAGGAATGGTCGAGCAGCGGGGTGATCGGCATCCGGCCCAGCGCCGTCAGGCCGAGGCGAACGCGCCAATAGCCGAAATTGGGGAACGACACGATCGCCCGGTTGCCGATCCGCACCAGGGTTTCGAGCACCCGCCGCGGCTGCCGCGTCGCTTGCAAGGTCTGGCTCAGCACCACGACGTCGAAGGCTTCGGCCGGGTAGGCGTCGAGATCGCTGTCGGCGTCGCCCTGGATCACCGACAGCCCTTGGCTGACGCAGGCGTTCACCCCGGACTGGCTCAGCTCGACGCCGCGGGCATCAGCGCCCTTCTCGCGCTCGAGATAGGCGAGCAGCGCGCCGTCGCCGCAGCCGATGTCGAGCACCCGCGCCTGCGGCTCGATCATGTCGGCGATGAGGCGCAGATCGCGGCGTAGCCGGTCGCGCGCCGCGGTCGAGGCGGCCGGCGCGCCGGTCAGGCCGAAATTGAGCGCGGCGCTGCGGCTCATGCTGGGCTGGGATCAGGCGCGGGCGAGGCCGCGATGCTCGGCGCAGCCGTTGAGGAAGCCGCGCAAGGTGCCGAACAGCTCGGGCTCGTGCAGCAGAAAGGCGTCGTGCCCCTTGTCGGTCTCGATCTCGACAAAGCTGACATTGGCGGCGACCGCGTTGAGCGCATGCACCACCTCCCGGCTCTCGGGTGTGGGGAACAGCCAGTCGCTGGTGAACGAGATGACGCAAATGCGCGAGGTCGCGCCCTTGAACGCGGCCGGAAGCGACCCGCCATGCTCGGCGGCGAGGTCGAAATAATCCATCGCCCGAGTGATGTAGAGGTACGAGTTGGCGTCGAACCGGTCGACAAAGGTGCTGCCCTGGTGGCGCAGATAGCTCTCGACCTGGAAATCGGCGTCGAACCCCCAGGTGACGGCGTTGCGGTCCTGCAGGTTGCGGCCGAACTTGCGGTGCAGCGCCGCCTCCGACAGGTAGGTAATGTGCGCCGCCATCCGCGCCACCGCGAGCCCGCGCGCCGGCTGCCGCCCGGCCTCAAGATATTGGCCGCCGCACCAGTCGGGGTCGGCCATGATCGCCTGGCGGCCGACCTCGTGAAAGGCGATGTTCTGCGCGGAGTGGCGCGCCGCCGATGCGACCGGCACCGCGGCGAAGACCGCGTCCGGATAACTCGCCACCCATTCCAGCACCTGCATCCCGCCCATCGAGCCGCCGATCACGCAGAACAGGCTGTCGATGCCCAGATGGTCGATCAGCCGCTTTTGCGCCCGCACCATGTCGCGCACGGTGATCAACGGGAACGACAGCGCCCATGGCTTGTCCGTCGCGGGGTCGATGTCCTTCGGCCCGGTGGTGCCCATGCAGCCGCCGAGCACATTGGCGCAGATGAGGAAATAGCGTTCGGTGTCGAGCACCAGGCCGGGGCCGGCCATCGTCGCCCACCAGCCGGGGTGACGGGTGATCGGATGGGGGTCGGCGGCGTACTGGTCGCCGGTCAGCGCGTGGCAGATGAGGATCGCGTTCGAGCGGTCGGCGTTAAGCTTGCCGTAGGTCTGGTAGGCGATCGTGAACGGGCCGAAATCGACGCCGCAATCGAGCCGCAGCGGCTCCCTGACCGATAGCCGGTGACCCGGCCAGTCATTGTCAGGGCGCTTTAAGGTACTGGGTGTAATCGCGGATGACACAATGACTCTCGATCGCAGTGCGCGGCCAATGCAACCCGGGGTGGTCCGCGCCGGCCGCGGATTGCGGCGGCCGCGCGAGAAGGTCTAGCTAGGGATCGCCGGCCTGGCATGTCAACGTTTTCTTTGTTTTCAGCCATTCCTCTCTCTACTACTATCGCCGTACAGGATAGCGATCCCCCTCATGTTGTCAGCCACGTCCGATCTCGAAGAATTACGCCGCCGGCTCGACGGGATTGATAACAATTTGCAGGATCTCCTGATCGAGCGCATGGCGGTGATCGCCCGCGTCGCCGCGCAAAAGCAGGACGGCACCGTCGCCCCGCATGTGCCGGCGCGCGAGGCCGAGATGCTGCGCCGCCTGGTCGAGCGCCAGGGCGACAGGTTTCCGGCCGGAACGCTGATCAGAATGTGGCGCGAGATGCTGGCGGCGACGACCCGGCAGCAGGGTCCGTTCGCGGTCGCCGCCTTTGCGCCGCCCGACCGCCCCGGCGTGTGGGATTTGGCGCGCGACCATTACGGCAGCCAGACGCCGCTCACCGCCTATCAGTCGAGCTACCAGGTGATCCGCGCCGTAACCGAGCACAGCGTCTCGGTCGGGGTCTTGCCACTGCCGCAGGACGGCGACGCCGACCCGTGGTGGCGTCACCTGATGTCGCCGGACTCGGATACGCCGCGGGTGATCGCGCGGCTGCCGTTCGGCCCGCGCGGCAATGCCCGCGGCGACGGCGATGCGTTGGCGATCGGCTATGGCGCGCAGCAGCCGACCGGCTACGACCGCACCTTGCTCGCCACCGAGAACGCGGTCGAGATCAGCCGCGGGCGTCTGATGACGGTGATGTCCGGTCTCGGGCTTTCCTGCACGTTTCAGGTGTCGTCCACCCAGGCAGACGCGGCGAACACGCTGATCGAGCTCGAGGGCCATGTGCCGCTGACCGATGCGCGCCTCGGCGCGCTGCGCGAGCAGCTCGGCCGCGACCTTTACCGGCTGGTGGCGGTCGGCGGCTATGCCGTGCCGCTCTCGGCGGTAATTGCGGTAGGGCAGGGCGCCCGGATCGCCGCCGCCGGAGGCTGAGCTCATGGCGGCAAAGAACGGGCCGGTCCCCGGGCCTGGCATCCTCGACATCGCTCCCTATGTCGGCGGCGACGCCAGGCTCGAAGGCGTCGAGCGGCCGATCCGGCTCGCCTCGAACGAAAGCGCGCTCGGCCCCAGCCCCAAGGCGGTCGCCGCCTTCCGCGCGCTCGCCGGCGAGATCCACCGCTATCCCGACGGCAGCGCCGACGAGCTGCGCCACGCGCTCGGCGAGTATCACCAGCTCGATCCCGCGCGCATCGTCTGCGGCGCCGGCTCGGACGAGCTGATCGGTCTGTTGATCCGCGCCTATGCCGGCCCCGACACCGAGGTGATCTACAGCCGCCACGGCTTCCTGATGTATCCGATCGGCGCGATGTCGGTCGGCGCCACGCCGGTCGCGGTGCCCGAGCGCGACCTCACCGCCGATGTCGATGCGATCCTCGCGCACGTCACCGAGCGCACCCGGATCGTCTTTATCGCCAACCCGAACAACCCGACCGGCACCTATCTGTCGGCGAGCGAGATGGCGCGGCTGCACGCCGGGCTGCCGGCCAACGTGATCCTGGCGATCGACGCCGCCTATGCCGAGTTCGTCAACCGCAATGACTACGATGTCGGCATCAAGCTGGTCGACGGCGCCGAGAACGTGGTGATGCTGCGGACGTTCTCGAAGATCTACGCGCTGGCCGGGTTGCGGCTCGGCTGGGGCTATTTTCCGCCGGCGATTGCCGATGTGCTCAACCGGGTGCGCGGGCCGTTCAACGTCGGCGCGGCGGCCCTGGCCGCCGGGGTGGCGGCGCTCAATGACACCGAGTCGCTGCAGAAGGCGCGCGCCCATAACGACCGCTGGCAGCCCTGGCTCAACGAGCGGCTGGCGACGCTCGGTCTCAACCCGACCCCGAGCGTCGGCAATTTCGTGCTGCCGCGCTTTGCCGAGAGCGGCAAGCACACCGCCGACGCCGCGTTCGCCTTCCTGCAAAAGAACGGCATCCTCGCGCGCCGGATGGGCGGTTACGGCCTACCCAACGCGATCCGCATCACCGTCGGGACCGGCGAGGAAAACGAAAAGGTCGCCGCTACGCTGGCCGCGTTCATGGCGTCCTGATGGCCGAATTGCTGTTCGAGCGGGTTGCCCTGATCGGGATCGGGCTGATCGGCTCCTCGCTGGCGCGGGTGCTGCGCCGCGACAGCCCGAAGACGCATATCGTCGCCTGCGCCCGCCGCGCCGAGACGCTCGCCGCGGTGCGCCGGCTCAAGATCGCCGACGAGACCACCGACGATCCGGTGGCCGCGGTAAAGGGCGCCGATCTGGTCGTGCTGGCGACGCCGCTCTCGGCCTATGCCGAGATCGCCGCCCAGATTGCGCCGGCGTTGAAGCCGGGCGCCATCGTCACCGATGTCGGCTCGGTCAAGGAGGCGGTGATCCGCGATGTCGCGCCAGCCCTGCCGAAGGGCGTGCACTTTGTTCCCGGCCACCCGGTTGCCGGCACCGAGCATTCCGGGCCGGAGGCGGGCTTTGCCGAAATGTTCCATGACCGCTGGTGCATCCTGACGCCGCTGCCCGATGGGGACCCCGCGGCGCTCGCCAAAATCACCGCGCTGTGGCGGATGGCGCAGATGAAAGTCGTCACCATGCCGGCCGACCATCACGACCGGGTGCTGGCGGTGACCTCGCATTTGCCGCATTTGATCGCCTACACCATCGTCGGCACCGCCTCCGCGCTCGGCGACGATTTGAAATCCGAGGTGATCGCCTATTCGGCCGGCGGGTTTCGCGACTTCACCCGGATCGCCGCGTCCGACCCGGTGATGTGGCGCGACATCTTTATGAACAACCGCGAGGCTGTGCTCGACATCCTGCAGCGCTTCACCGAGGACCTCACCGCGCTGCAGCGGGCGATCCGCCGCGGCGAAGGCGATGTGTTGGAAAAGCGCTTCACCGAGACCCGTGCGATCCGCCGCTCGATCATCGAAGCGAAGCAGGCTTAAATCGGACCGCGGGGATGCCCGCTGTCCAATTACGTCTCGGCGTAGGCCGAGCTCCATCCCGCCGTGTCATTCCGGGGCGCATCGAAGATGCGAACCCGGAACCCAGGAACACGGACTTTTCGGAAGACGCTCCGGCTGCTGCTGCGAGAAATCGGTATCGGGTCGTGTTCATGGGTTCCGGGTCTGCCCCTGCGGGGCATCCCGGAATGACAGCACGTTGCAATTATTTTCCCGGGTGGAGCGTGGCGCTACCAGTTGATGCGCGGCGCCGGCAGCTTGACCGGGCCGAGGCGCATCTCGCCGTCCTGGATGGTGAGCTGCGCGGCGATCTCGGCGCGGCCGTCCTTGCCGGGGTGCGCCAGCAGCGCCAGCGCCAGCCGGCCGACCCGCGCGTCCTTTTCCTTGATCCGGCCGGCCGCGACCAGCGCGCTCATCAGCTGGTCGTAGCCGGCGATCCCGCCCGACAACGCCCCCGTCGGCTGAAGGTCGCCATCGAGTGCAAAGGTGCCGTTGCCGTTCACCGAAACGTCGCCCCAGCGCAGGTCGAGATGGTCGAGCTCAAGCGTGCCGCCGCCATCGCGCCAGGTAGTGGCGGCCTCACGCGAGGAGCCGCTGGGCCAGGCGCCCATCTCGGTGATGCCGAAGCCGATCTCGTCGATGGTCTTGGCAAAGCCGGGCGGCGGCACGGGAACCGTGAGGTCGCGCACCAGCGCCGCCGCGGCATAGCCGGGGTCGGTATGCGAGGCCGGCGCGCCGTGTGGGACGAGGACCCAGATGTGCATTACGCGGGCGGAGATTTCCTCGCCGGCGGTTCCTTTCGCCCCGAACAGCGACAGCCACACCGTCGATTGTCCGTCGCTGTTGACGGCGAACGCGCCGCCGGCCTTGGCCGCGCTCAGCGTGGCGAGCGGCGCGTCGGCAGGGCCCAGCACCGCCTCCAGCCCCTGGGGCGCGGCGAAATCGGCGGCGCGGAAATTCCAGCTCGCGACGCTGGTTGTCAGCAGCGGGGCGCGAAACCCGCCGGCCGGCTCCGTTCCATTGGCGCGCACCGCGACATCGCGCAGTTCGAGGCGAAAAGCGAACGGGTAGCCCGCGACCCGCATTTTCTTCCACGACACGTCGACCTTGTATTGCGGCGCCGTCTGGGCCCAGTTCACGGCTTCTGCCTTGATCCGCCCCGCGGCGATCCACCAATAGGCGCTGTAGGCGCCGACCCCGATCACCAGGACGGCGCCGATAACCCCGAAAATGGTTGCGCGGCGCATCCCGCCTTATAGCGGCGCGCATGGCGGCGCACCAGAACGGGCGGTTGACGCGGGTCGGCGCGGGCGCGACAGTGCGCGCCATCGCTGTGGCAAGGAGTGGCTATGCCCCAAATGGCGCCGCTGAAGGCTTTCTGGCAGCCTGGCTGAACCAGCTGCCTGAGACTCAAAGAGTGTCGAATAGCATAAATATCTTATTGGATACAAAGGCTTATATCGCTGGCTGGTCGTGCATTTAGACCCTGGTTTGGAGCAACATTTGTAGCAGGAGCAGTGCTCCGCTCCCCGCTCAATGCCATTCTCCCCGGACTCGACCCATTCCATCGACGGGGCAGGCCAAATGTCAGCAGTCTGGGGCTCCACGCGGTTGATCGGCTTTAACCGGAAGGCAGACTGAGCGGGTCGCTTCAAAGCGTAACGCAGACTTCTTTCTGAGATTTTGAGACCGTACGAGAAGCCATTGAAATCACTCATTTGCTATCCACGACGCCCGATATCGTATCCAAAATGCCTCGATCACATATCGACCCCCGCGCCTAGCCGCATAATCAGGTAGTCTGGAAAATCGATTGAAGCGCTGGCTGGCCGGCTAATGCGGAGGGCGCTGGGTAGGGTAAGTCAGTTGAGGAGCTATGGAGCCGCACCTGGATGAGAGGAGTGGCTTTTCTTTGCTCGCACGCGCCCTCTCAAAGCCCGAGGAATAGGGGGTAAGGTAAGTTCGGCTACTGCCCTAGCCCGAACGCTTCGTGCGCGCCGTGCCACTTAGTCGTCAACCTGTGGCGTAGGAGCAGCTTTCGGTCAGCCAATGGCTGGAACAGCCCGAAATTTGAATAGGAAGAACCCGATTAGCCTAGCGCGGCGAGAAATAATATAATCGCGTTTGAAAGCCTTCCCATTCGAGCCCCGCTGTTAAATTTGCGGTTTCTCGTATTACCTGCCGGCTGGCCGCTCCATCCCCACACGATGGTGCGGGCGAACATGGCGACAATGGAACCAATGAGTATTTTCCGAAGCTGCCACTACCCTCCGCGACCGATAGGATGAGCCTACAGAATCGAGGTTCCCTATGCCGAAGATCGTTCGAACGGCGACCCAAGCAACTGGCGGCGTCAAAGATCACAACGTGCGATACGTGCTCGCGGGTTCGCTAGCGTTTGTTGTCATCGCCCTGATCATTATTTTTGCTCTGCGGTGAGGGCCGTTCGCGGCGCTCAAGGAAGCATTTCCCACCCCACTCTCTACCTGAAACCGTTCATGCGCTAACCGCGTATCCGACCAGGCGGCTCAGGGATCGGTCATCGGAGGCGGGGGAACGGGTCGCGGGACGGGTATTGGCGGCGGCGGCTCTTCTACCGGGGGCCGTCTGAGATCGGGTGGTACCTGTGGGGTTCCTGGTGGCGGATTTGGGGTTGGGCTGGCGGTGTTTACTTTAATCGGCATCACAACACACGACCTCTCCTGGCGCGTCTGTAGGGACGAGGGGTGGCGGGCCCCTGTCCCCAGGGTTCAGACATCATAGGCCCACGTCCAAAACGCGAACAGCAGCACCGCCGCGCCTATTCCAAACCACGTGTATACTTGCATCCTCGCACCGCCTTCTGGCTGCCTCCGGCCAACGCCCGGGGACAGATATGCGAGTTTGACGCCCCGTAGGCGGCACAGGAAGGTTCGGAAACTACGCACGCAGCGCCGCCGCTGCCCGTTTGATGGTGTGTTCGGCCCTCGCAGCTACATTGGCCGGCCAAAACCGGGAAGCGGATCGCCTAGTCCGCGACCGACGCTCCAAGTTTCAACTGGAGGCGTACGCCCGCCAGGACATCGCCCGAACTGTCGCTCAGCGACACCGCATGATGGACGCCGCTCTCCACCAACTCGCGAGCCCGACCGAGCGCTTCATATTCGGTCGCAAAACATTCGGTCCGGGATGCTTCGCCGTCATGCGCATCAGTCGCTGCAGCCCATCCGTCCTGATAAGAAATTCGATAAGTCATTTTCCCCACCACGCGTTTTGACAACATCGGGGCTCTCGCACCCCTGTAAACTCAAGCCAGTGAGGCGATACCCCACATGCTCGCCGAGGCCCAGCTTCTCAACTCAATGCTTTACTGTTCAGGGATATCTGCGGAGGTCCCGACGCACCGAACAATGCCCACAATTTGCGGCGGGACTGTGACGGTCAAGGATTTAGCGCCTACCTCCAGGCAGCCAAATATCAATCTATGTCAGCGAGGGGCTCGGTAGCGAAGAACCCCACCCTCGACCTGATGGCCAGGATGGGGCTCTATCTCGAAACCCTGACAGATCGCAGCAGTCATGCCACGAGCCGGCCCCGTCTCGATCTGTTCGTGATGCTTAGGCGGCGAAGCGGACGCTTGGCGAGCCTATGACGCCGCTCTTTTGCATTGCCGCCTTCAGGTCTTCTGAGGCGACAAAGGTGCGGGCCTTCGCCACGTCGGTTACGTCCTGTAGGACCACCACGTCATTCGGGTCTTCGGCGCTGCGGAACACTCGGCCATTCGTAATGCCTGCCAAACGGCGGTTCTGCTCGTGCGCATCGTAACCCTTACGCCATGCAGTATAGTCCGTGACCTTGTGGTGGATAGTGAGGTTTTCGGTCGAGTGTTGCGCATTCATGAGCATTCTCCAAAATAATTATGAATGTATAATTTGAACGAACATCATTCAAACTACCTATCAAAGTTGGGCGCACTCTTATAAATAAGCAAGGTTTAATAATTTGTTATTTTCAATGTGCACAATTAATCAGCACAAGATGACAGTGTTGCTGTCACACTTCCCTCGCCAGCAGGCACCGGCAGCGCGCAGAACCCCGCCCGGCGTCGATACTTTTGTGATTTCGGCCACCATCGCGTCATCGTCGAGGGCGAGGTGCCTGAGCGGGTGCGGATTTAGCGGCGCAAGGCCCTCCGAAGTTGGGTTACGCCTGACAGGGGTGGTCGCCCATTCGAGAAATTCGAGGCATGAGGAGCGACCTCGAACCCGTCGAACATGCCGGAGTGCCGGCGACGCAGCAGAACTCCGTCGATATCGAGGTACAAGAACGGCGAAACGCCGAGATGACGTGGCACCAATCGGCTTTCTCCGTCGGAAAGCCGTTTGTTGACGAATCGGATTTGAGACAAGGCCTATTACGCCCGCTTTAGACACGAACATCGCGACAACGAATCGGTCTTAACGAATTGGGGCCAGATCAATAGCTCGTCGGCAATGAAGTCCGCTTGACGACATGCAGTGGTATCGGATGTTCCAGACTAGAACGTTTAGAGAACACCCATGCGGCGGCTGTAAGACGCCCGCAGAAACGTAGCTCGCCGTCACTTACCGGGCAAAGGGCCGTCCTTAGCATCGGGGACGGCCTTTTTTGCTCCTTGTCTCCAATGAACTCTAAAATAATCGCTTTACAATTTAGTGGTGGCCTTTGATCTTGCCGACACGGGAAATAACCGGGATCAAAGGGAGCCATCACTGTGGCGAAGAAAATAGACAGTAGCGAGTTAACAAGAATCAAGAAGAGTCGTTACTGCGCGCTGGCCGTATCTTGGTT
>JBBRPG010000067.1:0-19298 GCA_038228485.1 Alphaproteobacteria bacterium | reverse complement strand
GCGTGGGCTTGAGATCTCCTACGAAACGGTTCGACGCTTGGTTTTGAAGTTCGGCCCGCTGATCGCGCGCTGGCTGCGGCAGCAGCGCCCCGCGGCCGAGCAACCGCTGGCGCCTGGACGAGATGGTGGTCCGGATCGCCGGCAAACGGATGTACCTGTGGCGCGCCGTCGATGACGAAGGCGAGATCCTTGATGCGCTGATGCAGCGACGGCGCGACAAGCGGGCGGCCGTGAAACTGATGCGCAAGCTGCTTCGCAAGCAGGGCTTTGCGCCCAGGCTCGTGGTGACCGACAAGCTGCGGTCCTATGCCGCCGCCTTCCGGGCTTTGAAGCTGACCTGCCGCCACGAGCAGGGGTTGCGGATGAACAATCGGGCGGAGAACTCGCACCAGGTGGTACGACGGCGAGAGCGCAAGATGCAGCGGTTCAAATTGGCCTGCTCAGCCCAGCGCTTCCTGAGCATGCATGCCGCCGTTCAAAACACTTTTAACCTTCAGCGCTATTCCATCTCCCGCTCCGCACTGCGGATCTTCCGAGCCGACGCTGCGGCGTGTTGGCAAGATGCCGCCGCCGGGGCATGAGACTCGATCAGTCCTCGGAACCCTCGGGATCCGGCGCTCGCTAATGTGACAAGGCCGCGCTGGGAGGGCGCGCGCGGGAGCGGCGCGGCGATGCTGGGCAAAGGACGCTGGGCGAAGAAGGTGCTATCGATCGGGCTGACGATTTTCGCGCCATCGACCAACGTGGAGCTGCTGTGAACAAGATCAGCCAGACGCGCAGCTTTGTCCTTGGGCTGCTTTATGACCGGCGTCCCGGGTTCGGCAGTCGGCGCCGCGCAGGAAGGCCAGCTAATTTGGGGCGTGCATACCTCGCTCGCGCCGACTTGGTTCGATCCGGCGGAAACGTCGGGAATCATCACGCCTTTCATGGTGCTGTACGCGATCCACGACGCCATGGTTAAGCCCATGCCCGAGGGGCCGCTGACGGCGGGGCTGGCGGAGTCGTGGTCGGTGTCGGAGGATGGCCTGGTCGTCGAATTCGTCCTGCGCAAGGGCGCCAAGTTCCACAATGGCGAAGCGGTGACGGCGGAGGATGTGAAGTTCTCCTTCGAGCGCTATCGCGGCGCCGGCCACGATATGATGAAGGAACGGGTGGAGGCAGTCGAAACACTCGATCCGCAACATGTCCGCCTCAAGCTGAAGCAGCCGTGGCCCGACTTTCTGACGTTTTATTCGAGTGCCACTGGAGCCGGCTGGGTGGTTCCCAAGAAATACGTGGAGAAGGTCGGGGAAGAGGGCTTCAAGAAAGCGCCGATCGGCGCCGGCCCCTACAAATTTGTCTCCTTCAACCCCGGTGTCGAGCTGGTCCTTGAAGCCTTCGATCAATATTGGCGCAAGACCCCCAGCGTCAAACGATTGGTATTAAGGTGATTCCCGACGAGTCGACTCGACTCGCCGCGCTGAAGCGGGGCGAAATCGATTTTGCCTACTCGATCCGCGGCGAGCTCGCCGCGGAGATCGAGCAGACGCCGGGTCTTATCCTCAAACCGACGGTCGGTTCGGCTCCCTACTGGGCCTATTTTCCGGAGCAGTGGGACCCGAAATCGCCGTGGCATGATGTGCGCGTGCGGCAGGCGGCCAGTCTGGCCATCGACCGCAAAACCATCAATCAGGCGCTGACCCTGGGGCACTCCCACCTGACCGGCAGCGTCATCCCGGAAAATCTCGAATTCTTCTGGCAACCGCCGGCGCCGGTTTTCGATCGGGTCAAGGCCAAGGAGCTATTGGCAGAGGCCGGCTATCCAAACGGCTTCGATGCCGGCGATTACTATTGCGACAGCGCCTATGCCAATTTGGGCGAGGCCGTGCTCAATGATCTTCAGGCGATCGGGATACGGGTCAAATTGCGGCCGCTGGAGCGGGCAGCCTTCTTCAAATCGTATGCGGAAAAGAAATTCACCAAGGGCATCATCCAAGGCGCCAGCGGCGCGTTTGGCAACGCCGCGACCCGTCTCGAGACGTTTGTGGTCAAGGGCGGCACCTACGCCTACGGCAGCTATCCCGAGATCGATGCCCTCTTCCCGCAACAGGCGGCCGAGCTTGACGGCAAGAAGCGTCAGGCCATCTTGAATCGGATGCAGGAGCTCCTTTACGAGCGGGCGATTTACGCGCCGATCTGGCAGCTGGCGTTCATTAGCGGCGTCGGGCCGCGGGTGGATGAATCGGGAATTGGGCTGATCAAGGGCTTTGTCTACACTGCCCCTTACGAGGACATCGCGCTGAAGGCCAAATAGCCGGCCGTGTCGCTCTCGGCGCTTTTACATTTCCGGCCAGAACGCTCCCCCTACTGTAGAGGCATTGTCACGGTAACGGGCTCGAGTGCGGGGATTGGCTGGTAGCATCTCGGCATGGCCCCGCTCTCCTACCGACGCCACCGCTTCCCGCGTTCGATCATTCAGCACGGTATCGAGTTCAAGCCGATCGAGTTCCACCTCGACGCGCTGAAACGCTCAGCTTCGATCACCCGACAGCGCGCGAGCCTCCATCTTGGCCCGCATCAGCTCGCCGGCGAGCACCGGCGGATATTTCGCCGCTTCTCCCGGACCGACGCAGCCCGGCAAGCTCGAAATCACCGCGTCGTAGTTCGGGTGCATAAAAAAGCCGATGCTCATGCGCCGGCTCGGCTGCGTTCCGGCGAGCGGCGGGTTGACGACCCGATGCAGCGTCGACGGCCACCGATCGTTGGTCCAGCGCTGCATCATGTCGCCGATATTGACGATCAACTGGCCCGGAGCGGCGGTCACGTCCTGCCACGAGGCGTCGCGCGATTTGACCTGAAGCCCGCCCGGCGCGTCGTCGAGCGCGAGAATGGTCAGGCTGCCGAAATCGGAGTGCTCGCCGGCGCGCAATTGCCCCGGCAGCGGCATCTGCTGCGGCTCCGGATAATGGTTCAAGGGCAGCGTGGCGAAGTGGTTGTCGACCCGATTATCGAAATAGGTTTCGTCGAGCCCCAGCGCCAAGGCGAAGATTCGCATCAAATCGCGCGCCAACCGCTCCATTTGCATGTAGTAGCGCGTGGCGGTCTCGCGGAAGGCGGCGGGGCGTTCGGGCCAGATGTTCGCTTCGTAGAATTTCGCGGCGCCCGGGATATGGCGGATCCGCCCAAGGTCGGGCGCCAGCGGCCCGATATAGAACTGCTCGCGCAAATCCGGCGGCGTATCCTTGCCGAGAGTGCGCGCCAGGTATTTGGTGCCGAGCGCGTGGTAGCCGCGCGGCGACACGCCGTCGTCGGGCCTGAGACTGTCTTTGTCGGCGAGCGGCAGGTCGAACAGCGCCCGCCCGACTGCGAACATCTCGGCCACGAACGCCGGCTCAATACCGTGGCCTTCGATCACCAGAAAGCCGATCTCCTCGCACGCCGCCGCGGTCTCGCGCGCCACCGCCGCCTTGCCCGAGCCGCCGGTGAAATACGGCGACAGGTCGATCACCGGAACGATGCTTGTCATTGTTGCGCCTCGCTGGGTTGCGCCTCGCCTGCCATGTCGCGCAGCCCACGGCCGAGCTCGCGCACACTGCCCGCGGTGTCGATCTCGCGCAGCGCGGCGAGCGCCTCTTCGCTCCGGCCGTGCCAGCTCGGGCCGACCAGAGCGAGAAACTTGCCCTCCATCTCGCTGCGCGAATGCGGATGGCCGGGCTCGCCCTTGATCAGCTCGGCTTCGCCGCTCAACGTCCGGCCGTTCGCGAGCCGCAGCCGCATACGGCTGCGCTGGCGGCGCGGATATTCCTGGGTGAAGTCGGGAAGCTCGGCGACCCAGACCCGTGTTGCCAGCGCCTGCACGGCCGGCGAGGCGAAAGCCGCGCTGCCGTCGGCGGCGATGTCCCGGTCGTATCCGAGCAAGCGTGCGGCGACGGCAAACGGGATCGAGAAGCGCGTTCCGAACGGCGTATCGACGCTTTGCTGTCCCATCGTCGCGGCCATGGCATAGGTATCGATCTCGATCCGTTCGACGGTATCGGGGTCGAGCGGCGCACCGTATTGGCCTTGGATATCGTCGAGCAGATCAAGCGCCGAGTGCACGTAACGCCCGCTCGGATGCAGCTTAAAATAGTTGCGCAGGATCAGCCATTCGTGCCCAAGCCCCTCGACCGCTTGGGCCGGCAGATAGGCCTCGCCGTAAATCCTGCCGAACACCGAGGCCAACGCGTCGCGCTCGCCCGAAAATCCGGCCGCCGCGAGATCGAGCGCGACAAAAGCCATGCGCCCGCTGAGCCCGGTATAGGCATTCCGCACCGTGGCGCCGTCGGACAGCGTGCCGCGGCTGGCTGCAACCCCGAGGGTTGCGGCGATTGCCATCGTCCGCGCGACGCGATCGGGTGGTGCCCCTTGCTGCTTGCACAGCGCGACCGCCGCGGCGAGCGGCCCGAACGTGCCGTGCGGATGGACCGCGAGCCGGGCGGCCGTCGCACCGTAGATCCGGCAGCTCACCTCGTATCCGGCGATAACGGACAACAGCAGGTCGGCGCCCGAGCGATCCTCCGCTTCGGCCTCCGCGAAGGCGGCGGGCAGGATCTGGATTCCGGGATGTCCCTTGGTGTGCAGATTGCCCTCGTCGAGGTCGAGCCAGGTTCCGGCCGTCCCGTTCAGAAAGGCCGCTGCCTCTGGCGCCCGAGTGACGGTTCGGCCGAGGACCGTGGCCAGGCCCGTTCCGCGCGCCGATTCCGTGCGGAGGAGTGTATTCATCTCGGCGGCGCGCTGGCCGGCGACGATGCAGCCGATGCAGTCGAGGACGATGGTCCGGGCGCGCTCCACGACTTCCGGCGGCACATCCGCCAGCCGCAAGCCGGCGGCGAATTCGGCGAAGGCGGCGATGTCGGGCGCGTACCGACCCGCGGTCAACGCTCGGCGCTCCGCTGTACGAGGCCGAGCGGCAGCGGCCGGTCGGTCGGCCGCTCCGCTAGCGCACCGACCGGGCGTTCCGGGACCAGGATCCGACCAAACAGCCGGCGCGCCTGCCCGGTCGGCTTGCGGGTGAGCACGCCCTCCGGGCGCACCAGCACCACCAGCACGATGATCAGCCCATAGAGGATCAGCCGGTACTGGCTGGTAAAGCGCAGCAATTCGGGAAGCGCGGTCAGTAGGGCGGCGCCCAGCACCGGTCCCCACAGCGTCTGCAAACCGCCGAACAGCAGGAAGATGACGAAGTTGAGCGAGACGAAGAAACCGAGTTCATTCGGACTGATCACCAGCAGGTAATGGGCCTGCAATGCCCCACCGATTCCGACCAGCGCCGAGCCGAGCGCAAAGGTGATGACCCGCACCCGCATCAGCGGCACGCCCATCGCGCCGGCGGCGAGCGGGTCGTCGCGCACCGCGCGGGCGGCGAAGCCGAGCCGCGAGCCGTCGAAGCGCCAGGCCACGTAGAGCGCGAGCAGCGCGGCCAGCACGCATTGCGGCAAGGTCGTGTAGAGCGTGATGCCGGTGAAGCTGTTGGCGCCGCCGATATACTCCCAGTTGAAGGCGAGCACCGACAGGGCTTCGCCGAAGGCCAGGGTCGTCAGTTTCAGGATGAAATCGCGCATGCGCAAGGTGACCAGCGCCAACAGCGTGCCGACCACCGCTCCGATCGCGGCGGCGCAGACGATCGCGGGTAGGAACGGCCAGCCCCATTTGGCGGTCAGGATCGCCGAGAGATAGGCGCCGACCCCGGCGATCGCGGCCGTCGCCATCGACAATTGCCCCGATAGCGCGGTGATGTAGAGGCCCATCGCCATCGTTACATTCAGCAACGTAAAGATCAGGATCGGCTCGAAATAGGCGAAGCTCGGCATCGTCAATCGCCCGTCACGTCGCGTAGGAGCCGAACAAGCCGTTCGGCCGGAACAGCAGAACACCGATCAGCACGAAGAATGCGACCGCATCGCGCAAGCTCGACGACAGATAGCCGGTTACCAGCGCCTCGATGATGCCGAGCCCGAGCGCCACCACCATGACTCCTTCGAAGTAGCGGTTGCCGGCAACCAGCATGCAGGTGAACGCCTTCAGACCGTAGAGCAGCCCGACAAAGGCGTGCGCGCTGCCATACATCGCGCCGACCGACACCGCCGCGACCCCGGCCATCGCCGAGGCGATCAGGATCGTCGCCTGACAGACCCGGCCGACATCGACCCCGAACGCCGCCGCGACATCGGGCCGCTCGGCGATCGCCCGGGTCGCTCGGCCGAACTTCGTCGCGCGCACATAGAGGCTCACCAGCACGAGCAGCGCGAGGCAGATCGCGAAATTGACGACCTGCCGCAGGGTCAGCGTCACCGGGCCGATATCGACGAACTCGCGTGGCAGGAGGTTGGGATAGCTGACTGGATCGGGGCCGGCGATCAGCGCCATGCCGTTTTCGAGCATGATCGCGACCCCCAGCGTGCCGATCAGCGTCATCAGCACGTCGCGTCCGCGCAGCGGCGAGATGACCGTGCGCTCGAGGGCATAGCCGACTGCCGCGGCTCCGAGCGCGCCGGCCCCCAGCGCGACGACGAACCCCCACGGGCCGGGCACCGCGAGCACCAATCCGGCGAACATGCCGACCATGAAGATGTCGGGATGGGCAAAATTGATGACGCGCAACACCGTGAAGGCGAGCGAGAAACCGAGCGCCACGACGGCATAGGTGCTGCCGATGACGAGCCCATTGGCGATCTGTTGCAGCAGGAGCGGCATCATCGCACGATACCCTCGCTGTTCCCGGTGCCGGTCACGCCTCACCCCCGAGAAAGATTGCCTGGATTCGGCTATGCGAGGCGATCTCGGAAACCGGCCCGCTGTCGACGATCGCGCCGACTTCGAGCAGGTAGGCCCAGCTCGCGACGCGCAGCGCCTGCCGCGCGTTCTGCTCGACCATCAGGATGCTGATCCCCATCGCATTGATGTCGCGCACCAGCCGGAATACATCGCGCACGATGATCGGGGCGAGCCCGAGCGAGGGCTCATCCATCAGCAGCAATTTCGGAGCCGCGATCAGCGCCCGCGCGATCGCCACCATCTGCTGCTCGCCGCCGGACAGCGAACCGGCGACCTGGTCGCGCCGCTCCCTGAGGCGCGGGAAGCGCTCGAACATCTCGTCGACGCGGCGGTCGACCGCCTTGGCGTCGCGCTCGGCAAACCCGCCCATGCGCAGATTGTCGATGACGCTCAGCGTGTTCCACAGCTGCCGACCCTCCGGCACCCAGGCAACGCCGAGCCGGCGAATCTGGTGCGGCTTGAGGCGCAGCAGATCGTGCTCGCCGCCGTATCGGACCGTGCCGCGGCGCGGGCGCAGCAGGCCGAGCACCGTCTTGATGATCGTCGTCTTGCCGGCCCCGTTGGCGCCGAGGATCACGCGCACCTCGCCCGGGAAGATCTCCAGCGACACGCCGGCAACCGCCGGCACCGCGCCATAGGAGACGGCCAGATCGGAGACCGACAGCAGCGGCGTCATTCCTCGGTCCCGAGATAGGCCTCGATGACGCGCGGGTCGGCGCGGATCTCGGCCGGGGTCCCTTCCGCGATCTTCTCGCCGAAATTTAGCACGACGACACGATCGGAGGCCGACATGACCACATTCATGTTGTGCTCGATCAGCATCAGCGTGACGCCCGCCTCGCGCAATCGGGCGATCAATTCGATGACCGCGTGCGCCTCGCTCGCGACCATGCCGGCAGTCGGCTCGTCGAGGATCAGCAATTTGGGTTCGAGCGCCAGGGCGCGGGCGATCTCGACCCGGCGCTGGTCGCCGTAGGGCAATTCCCCGGGCATGCGGAAGCGGTTTGCGCCCACTCCGACCCAGTCGAGCAGCGCTTCGGCCTGTTCGATGCTGTCGCGCCGCTCGGTGCGGTGACGTGGCGTGCCGAGCAGCGCATCGAAAACGCCGGAGCGGCCGCGGCAGGTCCGGCCGATCATGACGTTTTCGAGCGCGTTCAGATGGGCGAACAGCCGGATATTCTGGAAGGTGCGGCCGATGCCGAGCGCGGCCAGCCGGTGCGGCGGCATTCCGGTGATGGCCCGGTCGTCGAACGAGACGCTGCCGGAGTCAGGGCGGATGATTCCGGTGATCAGGTTGAACAGCGTCGTCTTGCCCGCCCCGTTCGGACCGACGATCGACAAGACCTGGCCGCGGCTGACGGCAAAGCTCACCGCCGAGACGGCTACGAGCCCGCCGAAGCGCTTGGTCAAGCCGTCGATCGCGAGCATCTACACGGCGACGTATGTGCCGCGGCCGGTCACCTGGATCACCACAACCGAGGGGGTCAGATTGTCGCCATTGGGCGGGTTCTTGAACGTCACCTTCGTGCCCAGTGCCGTCGTGAAGTCGAGTTTCGATAGCGCCTCCTGCACCTTGCCGCGATCGGGGCCACCAGCCCGCTTGATCGCCTCGGCGATGGTCTGGATCGCGTCGTAGCCGTAGGTCGAGAAGCTGGTCGCCTCCTGCGGGAAGCGCTTGTTGTAGCGCTCGAGGAACTGCTTGAGCTGAGCATTGGGCGAGGACAGGTCCTGCGCCAGCCAGGTGTAGTCGCCCTTGATCTGACCCTTGGTGCCGTCCCAGTAGACTGGGTCCTGGAACGAGCCATAGCCCGTCAAGAGAGGCTGCTTGAAGCCCATTTCCTTGACTTGCGAAGTCGCCCGGATGCCGTCGCCGGTCGCGCCGGCGACATAGATCGCATCCGGCTTTACGCTGCGTATCGTCGCCAGTTGCGGCGAGAAATCCTGATCGCCGGCACGGAACGCCTCGAAGGCGACGACCTCGTAGCCGAGTTCGCCCGCCATGCTCTTGCACACTTGCGCATCGCCGACCTGTCCGTCCTGGGTCTGGTCGTACAGCACCGCCAAACGCTTGATTTTGTCCTTCGCCACGATCTTGCGCAGCATAACCGGGACGGCCGAGCCGGAGATCGGGTTCACCCGATAGGCAAACGCGTTCCATTCCTTGATCGGGGCGCCCGAGCCGTCGCCGACGAGCGGCAATTTGACTTGCCCCGCGATCGGCACGATCGGCACGAAGCCCACCGAATTGGTCGGGCCGATCGAGACAAGCACAGAATTGTCGGTCGCGAACTGCCGAAAGATCGTCACCGCCTGCTTCGGGTCGTTCGCCATGTCCTCGGCGGCCAGCTCGAGGCGAACCTTGCCGTCGCCGATGCCGCCGGCGGCGTTGATTTCGTCGATGGCCAGCAGGGCGCCGTCGCGGCCGCGAATGCCGTAGGCGGCGGACGGGCCGGTCAGCGCCTCGATCTGGCCGACTTTGACCGTCGTGTCGGCGCGTGCGCGGCCGATCAGCGCCGGCGCCAGCAACACGCCGCCGGCGCCCGCCAGCGACAGCGAGAGAATTCGGCGCCGGCTCGGACCGTGCCGCAAATCAGGTGGCGAAGCCAACTCCATCTCGTGGGCCCTCCTTCTCTTAATTTCGAGCACAGATGATCCGACGCAATCCCGGTCAGACAGCGGTGTAGGTGCCCCGGCCGGTGATCTGGATGACGACGACGCCCGGCGTCAGGTTGTCACCCTCCGGCGGATTCTTAAAGCTTATCTTCGTTCCCAACGGCGTGGTGAACTCGAAATTCGACAACGCCTGCGCGATCTTCTGACGATCGATGCCGCCGGCTCGCTTGACCGCCTCGGCGATCGTATAGACGGCGTCGCAGCCATATATCGAGAAGCTCGTGGCCTGCTGCGGAAAGCGCCTGTTATAGCGGTCGAGAAACGATTTGAGCTGCGCGTCCGGCGACGATAGGTCCTGGCCGATCCAGGTATATCCGCCCTTGACCTGCCCTTTCGTGCCATCCCAGAAAACCGGATCCTGGAACGCACCGTAACCGGTCAGCAGCGGCTGCTCGAACCCAATTTCTCTGATCTGCGATACCGCGCGCACGCCGCCGGGCGCCGCCGCGACATAGATCGCATCCGGCTTGGTGCTGCGGATGGTCGCCAGCTGTGGCGAAAAATCCTGGTCTCCGGCGCGGAACGCCTCGACGGAGACGACCTCATAGCCGAGCCCGCCCGCCATCTTTTTGCACACCTCGGCATCGCCGACCTGGCCGTCCTGGGTCTGGTCGTACAGCACGGCCAGTCGCTTGATGTGCAGTTGCGGCACCAGTTTCTTCAGCACCACCGGGACCGCGGAAGCCGCAACCGGATTGACCCGGTACGCAAACCCGTTCCACTCCTTGAGCGGTGCCCTGATCCGTCGCCGACGAGCGGCAGTTTGACCTGGCTCGCGATCGGCACGATCGGGACGAAGCCGACCGAATTGGTCGGACCGATCGCGGCGATTATCGGAACTGTCCGTGGCGAATTGCCGGAACACGGTGACCGCCTGCTTGGGATCGTTCGCCATGTCCTCGGCCGCGACCTCGAGGCGGAACTTGCCGCCCTTGGCGTCGGATAAGCCGCCGGCCGCGTTAATGTCCTCAGCGGCCAGGATGGCGCCGTCGCGGCCGCGGATCCCGGCCGCGGCGGAAGGGCCCGTCAACGCCTCGATCTGCCCGATCCTGATGACAGTCTCCGCGCGTGCCCGGCCGATCAGCGCCGGCGCGAACAAGGCGCCGCCGGCGCCGGCTAGCGAGTGCAGCAGTATGCGGCGCCGGCTAGGGCTACGCCGTGGACCCGTCGGGAAAATCACCTGCATGCTGTTGCCCTCTCTGGCGCTGGGTTCGGGGCAAGTTCGAGGCCGGTCGTCAGTCCGGCTCGCCCCTATCATAGATTTCCGGAACGGCATTGCATGCCGCCATTTCGCGCCGCCGCCGTGTCGTCTCGGCCGCGTCGAGCGTGCCCTCTTCGGTCACGGCAACCCCGTAGTCATGCCATGCCGCCGCGCGCGAGACCTTGCCGTCGCGCACATCGTCCGCGACCAGCAGCGGATCGCGCTGCCAGGGCAGGCCGTAACCGCCGCCGCCGCCGGTGTCGACTCGCAACTCGTCGCCGGCATGCAGTGTAATCCGCGCTTTCGACCGGATTTCCTCGCAAGTGCCGTCGGCGCGCCGCACCCAGCTGCGCCAGCGCGTGCCGGCGCGGCCGCCGAACACGCCCCAGGGCGAGGTGAAGTGCCGCTCGGAGCGGTAGGAGGCGGTGATCTCGCCCACGGTCACGACGATCGCGCGCTCGACCCCGGTGCCGCCGCGATGCTTGCCGCCGCCGCCGCCGTCGCGGCGCAGGCGGTAATGCAGCACGCGCAGCGGATACGCCGCCTCGATCGCCTCGGCCGGGACGTTCATGCAGTTCGACACGTCGGTGTCGACCGCCTCGATGCCGTCGAGCGCGGGCCGCCCGCCGCCGCCGCCGGCGACCAGGTCGCTGAGGCCGAACCGCTCGCGGCTGCCGCTGCGTATGCCGGCGAACGACACGCAGGAGATGCTGCCGGCCGGCGCCGCCGGAACCCGGTCCGGCACCGCCTGAAGCAGCGCCCCGAGCACCGTATCGGCGACACGCTTCAAGGTGTGGGCGCGGATCGCCACCGGCGCGCCAGGCCATGGATCGAGCAGCGATCCCTTCGGGACGCGCACGGTGACCGGCCGGTAGCAGCCGTGATTGTTTTCGGCAGGCTCGGGTCGGTGACGCAGCGCAGCGCGAAATAGGCCGAGGCCTGCGCGCCCGAGAGCGGTGCGTTGATCGGCCCGGCGACCTGCGGGCTGGTGCCGGCATAATCGACGATCGCCTGCTCGCCGCGGATCGTCACCGTCGCGGTTATCGGCACGCGGCGGTCGAGGTCGATGCCGTCATGGTCCATGTAGTCGGTGAAGGAATAGACGCCATCGGGGATTTCGGCGATGCGCGCCCGCGTCAGCCGCTCGGCGTAATCGAGCGGGTGGCGCATATAGGCCAGCACGGTCGCACTGCCGTAATTCGCGAACAGTTCCGCGATGCGCCGCGCCCCATTGGTGACCACCGCGACCTGCGCGCCGATGTCGCCGAGCACCATGCGCGGTAAGCGGACATTGTGCTCGATCAGCTTCAGCAGGGTCCGGTTCGGCACCCCCGCGACATGCAGCTGCGACGGCGGGATGATCAGCCCCTCCTCGAAGATCTCGGTCGAGTCGGTCGGCATGCTGCCCGGCACCTTGCCGCCGATGTCTTCCTGATGGGCGAGGCACACGCTGAACGCGACAACCCTGCCCGACACGACGACCGGCATCGCCATGACCAGATCAGGCAGATGCGTCCCGCCGTCGTGCGGGTCGTTCATGCAAAAGATGTCGCCGGACTGCATCTCGGCGAGCGGAAACTCGGCGATGATGCGGGCGAGCGCCGGGATGAACGCTCCCATATGCTGGGGCAGGGCGGTCGACTGCGCGATGATCTCGCCTTCGGCGCTGAACACCGCCGCCGAGCAGTCCTCGCCTTCCTTGAGGATCACCGATAGGAGCTGCGCAGCAGCGTGAGCTGGATCTCCTCGGCGATCGAATCGAAACGGTTGCGCAGCACTTCGAGCGTAACGGGATCGATCGCGGCCATCCGCTAATTCCAGTTGATGATCAGACTGCCGCATTCGCCGGCGCGGCAGGTCTGGCCGGGATGGACGATGGTCGTCGTGTCGGGCTGCTCGATGACGGCCGGCCCGACAAGCCTGGCTCCGGCGCCGAGATCGCTGCGGAAATATACCGGCACTTCCCGGAATCCGAGGCGCCGATCGAAGCACACCGGGCGGGCGGCATGCGGCCGTGCCTCGCCGCCGTTTACCGGCACTGCGGGTTCTGGGGCTGCGGGCTGGCACGACGCGACGCAGCGCAGGTTTACGAACTCGACCATCTCGGTCAGGCTGCCGTGGCCGTGGAGGTCGCGGTAGCGGCGGTGAAACTCGGCAAGCACGGCGGCGCTCGGGTCCGGCGTATCGAGCGCGAGCGGCACCTCGATCTCGTAGGACTGGCCGATATAGCGCATATCGGCGGCAAACCGGGTCGCGACCGGCAGATGACGGGGTTCGGCGTCGGCGAGCCCCGCCCGACACTCCCGCTCGAGCGCGTGGCAGATGTCGACGAGCGGCCCGGCGCTGTCCGGCATTGCCGGGCGGAGAAAACTGCGCTGCGCATCCTGCTCTATGCGGGCGTATAGCAGGCCTTCGGCCGCCAGCACGCCGGGGCGCGCCGGGACGATCACCGTGCCGATCCCGAGGGCGCGCGCCACCGCGCCGCCATGCACCGGCCCGGCGCCGCCGAGCAGGACCAGGGCAAAACCGCGCGGATCGATGCCGCGGCGCACGGTCATCAGGCGGATCGCCTCGGCCATCGCCTCGTTGCACACGGTCAGCACGCCGTGTGCGGCGGTCGCCAGGTCGCAGCGCATGGCTTCGGCGACCGGGCGCAAGGCATCGCGGGCGAGAACGGGCTCGAGGCGGATGCCCCCGGCGAAATTGCCGGGGTCGAGCAATCCGAGCACCGGCTCGCATCGGTGACGGTCGGCGCCGTGCCGCCGCGGCCATAGCAGGCGGGACCGGGCTCGGCCTCGGCGCTGTGCGGCCCGACCTTCAGCGCGCCCGCCTCGTCGAGCCGCGCGATACTGCCGCCGCCGGCGCCGATCGTGTGGACATCGACCATCTGCACCCGCAACGGGAAGCCACCGATCCGGCCCTCGCGAATCGCCACCGGTATGCCGTCGCGGATCACGCCGATATCGGTGCTGGTGCCGCCCATATCGAGCGTAATCACGTCGCGGTATCCGGCGCGCCCGCCTTCGACCTGGCCGCCGAGCGCACCAGCGGCCGGGCCCGACAACAGCGCCGTGACCGGCCGCTTCAGGATCGCATCGGCGCTGCTGATGCCGCCGCGCGACTGCATGATTTCGACCGGCGCGCGCACCCCGAGTTCGGCGAGCGCCTGCTGCAGCCGGCCGACATAGCCGGTCATGACCGGCCGGACATAGGCGTCGAAAGCGGTGGTGCACGTCCGCTCGTATTCGCGAAACGCCGGGTCGATCTCGCCGGACAATGACACCGGCAGATCCGGGGCGATCGTGCGGATCAGCTCGCGAGTGCGTTGCTCGTGGACGGGGTTGACGAACGAGAACAGGTACGCGACTGCGATCGCCTCGACATGCTCGCGCTCGATCAGCCGGCGGACCGCGTCGACGACCGCAGTCTCGTCGAGCGGCTCAATAATCGAGCCGTCGGCCGCGATCCGCCCGGGAATGCCGGCCCGGCGCCGCCCCGGCGCCAGAAACACCGGGGTCTCGGCGGGCATCATCAGATCGTACATGCGCGACCGCTTCTGCCGGCCGATCTCGATCACGTCCTCAAACCCGGCGGTCGCCAGAATTCCTACGCGCGCGCCGGTCCGCGCCAGCACGGCGTTGGTCGCCACCGTCGTGCCGTGGACGAAGCGCGATACGTCCGCCGGCTGGGCCCGCGCCAGTTCGAGCGCCGCGCGGATGCCGCGCTGCACGACCGCGATCGGCTCGCGCCGCGACGACGGCAGCTTGGTCGCGTGCAAACGCACGCCGTCCCAGGCCACCACGTCGGTGAAGGTGCCGCCGATATCGATCGCGATCGCGACCATCACGCTAGTTCCCGGCCTCAGCCCCCGGCCTCAACCGCCCCGGCTCTGCGCGTCGATCGCGGCGCGCAACGCGCCGTCGAGGATGTCGGCGGCGCGGTCGAGCTGCTCCGGCGTCGTCGTCGCCGGCGGCACGAAGCGCAGCACGCTGCCGCCGCGTCGCTGGCTGAAGATCAGCCCCTGCTCGAAGCAGCGGCGATGCACCGCCTGGCCCAGCGTCTTGGCGGGACGGCGGCTCTCTCGGTCATCGACCAATTCGATGCCAAGCAGCATGCCGCGGCCGCGCACCTGCCCGATCTGCTCGTAGCGCTGCGCCAACGCAGTCAGGTGCCCCTTGAAACGCTCGCCGATCGCGCGCGCCTTGGCCGGGACATCCTCCTGCTCGATCACGTCGAGGCTGGCGATGCCGGCGGCGCAGGTCAGCGGGTCGTTGCTGTGCGAGTGGGTGGCAATGAAGCCGCCGCTCACCACCTTTTCCTCGATCTCGGCGGTCGTCGTGACCGCGCTGATGCTGACCCCGCCGCCGGCGCTGAACAGCGGCTCGGTGATGACCGCGGCGGGGCGCCCGGTTGCTTGCGCGTCGAGCAGTTCGAAGCTGGTGTCGAGACAGGCATAGCCGCAACTCGGGAAGGTCTGGCGCAGCGGACAGCGGTAGCAGTAGGGCGCGACCATCGCATAACTGCCGGCAGCGAGCGGGCCGTGATCGGCATGCCAGCCGGCGAAGGTCAGCGAGCGCGCCGTGTCGGACAGGCCGTGAAAGCTGATATGCGGGCTGGCGACCTCGTAGCCGCCGGTGAATTTGCGGGCAATCAGCACAGCGGCCTCGTTGGCGTCGGCGCCCGATTGCAGGAACAGGCTCTTGTCGAGGCCTTCCGGCATGACGCGGGCGAGCCGCCCGGCGAGTTCGATCTCCTTCACATTGTAATAGCTGCTGTGGGCGTGGATCATCGTGGCGCAGGCCTCGGTGATCGCCGCCGTGATCGTCGGGTGGTTGTGGCCGAGCGCGGCGCACATCTGGCCCGAGTTGAAGTGGAGATAGCGCCTGCCGTCGATGTCCTCGACTTCGGAGCCGCTGCCCTTGACGAAAATCGGCCCGCTCGGCTCGCCTTTATCCATGCGCGCCCGGAAGCTGTATTTGCGCGCGCTGTCGAGCAAGTCGGCTTCGCGGTTCATCGCTCTCCCCCTGCCGCGCGGCGCGGCCTGATCGCCGGCGGCGGCTTCACATTGTGGAAATTGGCTTCGAGTGCGGCAAGCGCCTGCTGCAAATGGCGGCGAACGGCGCCGGCCGCGGCGTCGGGATCGCGGCGCGCGACGGCATCGAGGATCGCGGCATGCTCCGCGATCGAGCAATCGGTCCGCCCCGGCACGACCCAGAGCAGGTAGCGCGGAAAGCTCGACCACAACTGGGCGATCAGATCGGCGAGATAGGGGTTGCCCGACCCACGATAGAGCAGGCCGTGGAACTGGGCATCGGCATCCTGCAGCCGCTCGCCATCGCCGGCCGAGTGGCCGGCCGCCATCTCGCCGTGCAGCCGCGTCAGCTCGGCAACGGCATCGTCGCCGATCGCCACGGTCGCGAGCCGCGCCGCCTCGGCTTCGAGCAGGGAGCGCACGCCGTAGAGATGGCGCAATTCGTCGAGGTCGATCTCGGCGACCCGCACGCTGTGATGCGCCTTCTGCACCAGGAGGCCGCGGGCGAGCAGTTCGCGAAACGCCTCGCGCACCGGGGTCGGGCTCAGCCCGAGCTCCGCGGCGATGCGGTTCTGCTCGAGGCGGGCGCCGGCCGGATACCGTCCAGACAGGATCGCGTCGCGCAAGGCGGCGATCGCGATCTCGCGCTTGGTGCGGTAGGGGACGAGCTCGGCCATGACCGCGGCTTTCAGCCGGTCGGGTCCGGGTCGGCGCCGTAATCGCGCCGCGCGCCGTCCGCGGTCACATAACCGTTGCGCAGATCGGCGGCGAGCCGGTGTAGCGTGCGGTGAGCCGGGTCGCCATGGCCGCCGCCGCCCGGCACTTTCAGGCGTACCAGGTCACCGGGCCGGAAGCTGAACTCCGGCGCGCTGGTGGGCTCGATCGGCGCGTCGTTAACGGCGATCCAGCCGAGCGAGCCGTTGCGCCCGCCGACAGCGCCCTCCGGCGGAAAGCGCATGCGGCCGGCCGAGCCCGACATCACGATCGGGCGCCGCGGATCGATATCGGCGCCGGGCTCGATGCGAAAGGCGAGTTCCTCGCCGAGGCCGCCGCGCGCTTCCCCGGCGCCGCCGGAATCGGCGATCAATTCGCGGCGCTCGAACAGGACCGGCGTCTCCGATTCCGACCATTCCACCGAGACGTTGCGCACGTTGTACGGGAAGCTGACCGCGCCCAGCCCGTCCGCCCCGGGCCGGCCGCCCATGCCGCCGAAAGCGTGCTGGTGCAACGCCCAGGCCTCGCCGTCGCGGCGGTAGCCGTTGACGTAGAACTGCCAGGTCGGCATCGACCCGGAATCGGCCGGCGTGCGGTCCGGCGCGATGTCCATCAGGATGCGGAACACCAGCTCAGAGACCAGCATCCCCGAGGCTAACCGCCAGAAGCACGCCGCCGGGTATGACGGGTTGACCAGGCATCCCTCCGGCGCGCTCAAGGAGATCGGCCGGTAGGTGCCCTCATTGTTCGGCAGAAGCGGGTCGCAGATCATCTTGATCGGCACCGCGATATAGGCGCGAGTGTAGTTGATCGGCGAATTGACCGGCCGGCGCACCTGCGGGCTGGTCCCGGTGAAATCGGCATTCAGCCGGTCCCCCGCGATGCGCAAGGTCAGCTGGATCTTGCCGGGCTCGGCGCTGCCGCCGATCTCGAACGGCAGCGATTTGGTGAAGGTTCCGTCGGGCAGGGCGGCGATCCCGGCACGGATCGAACGCTCTGTCTGGGCGATCACTGCGTCGGCGACAGCGCGCAGATCGGCAAACCGGTGGTCAGCCGCGATGCGCGTCAACCCCTCCGCCCCGACCCAGCCCGCCGCCATCTGCGCCCGCAGATCGCCCATCACCTTGTCGCTGAAGCGAACGTTGCGCTCGATCAGCGACAGCAGGGCTTCGTTCGGCCGGCCCGCTTCGTGGAGCCGCATCAGCGGGATGATCAGCCCTTCCTCATAGACCTCCTCGGCGAGGCCCGATCCCCTGCGCCCGCCGATATCGACGTGGTGCACGCTGTTGATCGAGAAGCCGATCAGCTGCGTCTCGTGGAACGCCGGCATGATGATGAAGACATCGGCGGTCTGGCCGTTGCACACCCAGGGATCGTTGCTGATGAAGACGTCGCCCGGCCGAATCGTATCGCGCGGGAAATGCTGCACCAGGTTCTTGCCGATCACTGGCATCACGCCAACATGACCGGTCGCTCCGAGATAGGTCTGCGCGATCAGATTGCCGCGATCGTCGTAGAGCCCGGTCGACATGTCGTGGACTTCGATCACATCGTGCGAGAAGGCGGTGCGGAACAAGGTCGTTGCCATCTCGTCGGCGACCGCGATCAGCCGCGGCCAGATGATTTCGAGCGGCAGGCGGCCGGTCATCGGGGCTCCTCCGGCAGGGTGATGGCGAGCGAGCCGAAACGGTCGACGCCGACCGATGCGTCGATATCCACGACCGTGGTGGCCGAGGCCTCCTCGATCAGCGCCGGACCGGCGAACGCCATTCCCGGCGCGAACGCGTCCCGGTCGTAGATTACGAAATCGATCAGCTCGCCGCGCCGCGGCGACCAGGCACGGTGGCGACCGCGCGGGGTCGGCGCAATGTCGCCGGCTTCGGGCAGCGGCGCGATGATCTCGGGCGCTTCGCCGGCATGGCCGGCGACCAGGATATTGACCAGCTCGGCCGGGACGTCGTCGTAGTAGTAGCCGTACTTGGCGCGATAGATTTCGGCAAAGGCGGCGAGCAACGACGTCGCATCGAGAGCGCCAAGCCGATTCGGCGCGATCGGCACCGGCACCTGATAGCCCTGCCCGATATAACTTCGAGAGTTATGACGAAACTCGGCGGCGCGCCCGGTGCAGCCTCAACGAGCCGCGCGGCAATCGCGTCTTGCATCGCAGCAATCTCGGCCCGGATCGCGTGGGGATCGAGCCGGTCGAGCGGCTGCTTGCGGGTGCGCTTCAGATCGAACGCCGCCGGCGACAGCAGCAGCCCGAGCGCCGACAGCACCCCGGCCCGCAACGGCACCAGCACCTTGCGGATGCCGAGCTTGGCCGCGAGGTTGCCGACGTGCACCGGGCCGGCGCCGCCAAACGCGATCAGCACCGGCCGAGACGGGTCGCCGCCGCGCTCGGTGACGTGCATGCGCACCGCCGCCGCCATGGTCTCGTTGACGACATCGTGCACGGTCCAGGAAGCGGCCACCTCGCCGAGGCCGAGCGGCCCGGCGATATTCCGCGCGAGTGCGGTGCGGGCGGCATCGGCATCGAGCCGCATCGTGCCGCCGGCGAACCGTTCGGGATCGAGGTAGCCGAGGACGAGATCGGCGTCGGTCACCGTCGGCGCCGAGCCGCCGCCGCCGTAGCAGACCGGCCCCGGCGCGGCGCCGGCGCTCTCCGGCCCGACCTGAACGATGCCCAGCGGCCCGATCACGGCGATGCTGCCGCCGCCGGCGCCGATCTCGATCATGTTGACCGCCGGGGTGGCGACCGGAAGCCCGCTGGATTTCGTGAAACGCCGCGAGCGTGCGACCTCGAGTTCGTCGGTCAACGGCAGCAGTCCGTCGCGGATCAAGCAGGCCTTGGCCGTGGTGCCGCCCATGTCGAAGGACAGGATTTCG
>JBBRPG010000066.1:0-19343 GCA_038228485.1 Alphaproteobacteria bacterium | reverse complement strand
GGCGCGGACCGGGCTTTCCCAAGCAGATGCCGAAAAGCGCGTAGACGAGGTATACGCCCAGGCGAAGGACGCCGAGGCCAAGGTCAAACAGGCCGCGGACGACGCCCGCAAAGCCGGCGCTCAGCTGGCGATCTTTACCGCATTGTCGATGATCATCGGCGCGTTCATTGCAGCGGCCGCCGCTGCGTTGGGCGGGGCGCACCGGGACGAAGAGTGGGGCTACCCCCGCCGCTAGCGGGCTGTATCGAGACAAAAGGGCCGCCGTCAAAGGCGGCCTTTTTTTGTGGGACCGTCATTGCGAGAAGCGCAGCGCCGAAGCAATCTCCTTCCGCCCCGGTCCTCTACGGCGGAAGATTGCCGCGCCGCCTTGGCGCCTCGCAATGACACCTGCTTCAATTCGGCACCCAGCTCACCGCGCGGGTTTCGGTGAATTCGCGCGGCAGCTTTCTCCACCAGTCGCCGGCATCTTCGGTCGCGTAAAGCTCGCCGTAATGGCTGCAGGTGACGATGCGGTCAGGGTTGGCGGGGTGGGTCGCGAAGGTCCAGATCGGCGAGTTCGGCTCGACCGGTAGCTTCAGCATCTCCCAGCGGCTGCCGCCGTCCTTCGAGCGCTGGATCGCCCCGGTCTTGCCGACCGCGCCATCGCCGGTGGCGACGAACAGGGTCTTCGGGTCGCCCTCGCGCTGGGTCAGCGCGCGGCAATACGGCAGGCGGAACTGTTCGCCGACGCCGAGCGGCGTCCAGTGCTCGCCGGCATCGCTGCTGGCGAAGATTTCCCGCGGCGTCGTGGTCAGCACCTTGCGCGTACCGTTGATGTTTATGGTTACATCGTGGATGTCGGGGTCGGGCACACCCTCCTCGATCCGGGTCCAGGTGTCGCCGCCGTCGAGGCTGCGGCGCACCCCATCGACCTCGACCCCGGCCCAGATCGTGCGCGGGCTGGTCGGGTCGACCACCAGCGCGGTCACCCGCGGGATACGGACATTCGGGCATTCGTCCGCCATCTCGACCGCGAGTTTGCTCCAGCTCTTGCCGCCGTCCTTGGAGCGGAACAGCGCCGCCGGCCGCGTCCCGGCAAAGATGATGTCGGGGTTGGTCGGGTCGAGCGCGATCTTCCACACGTTGAGCGCATTCATCGGCGAATCCAGCCGCGCGAAGCTCTCCCCGCCATCGCTGCTCTTGTAGACCCCGTCATCGGCGCCGGCGAACAGCGTCCGCTCCTCGCGCGGGTGGTTGGTCAGGCTATAGATGCGGCTTTCGCTCCACAGCCCTTTCTGCACCCGCTTCCAGCTGTCGCCGCCATCGGGGCTGAGCCACGCGCCGCTGCCGATCGTGCCGACGCAAATCGAGTAGTTGGCTGCCATTTCGATGCCTCCCAAAAAATCGTCATTGAGTCACACTTGCGCCAGGCCCATCGGGTCGCCGCCGAAGGCCGGCATGATCTCCTCGGCAAAGGTGCGCAGGCCGGCGACCGAGGCGCCGGGCGCGGCGAACAGTACGTTCTCGATCCCGCCGGCCTGGAGCCGCTTCAGCTGGACGATGATCTCGTCGGGGGTGCCGAGCAGCGGCGCGTCGTCGAGCTCAAATGAATCGGCGTCGTCCTTGATCTGGTGGTAGCGCTCGGCGCCGGGGCCGCGGGCGAGGTCGCCGATGTTTTTCAGCACCTCGCGGCGGGTACGGATCGCCTGCTTGCGCTCCGATTCCTTGCGGATGATCTGCAGCCCGCGCGTCACCCCGACCATCATCGGGTCGTAATTGCGGCCGACCGCCTTGCATTCCTCGCGGAAGGTCCGGACCCGGTCGATGATCAGATCGGTCGGCGCAATCTGGTCGAGCAGCAGATTGTAGCCCTCGCGCGCGGCGCGGCGGACCGAGTCCGGGCTGCCGGCCCCGAGCCAGAACGGCGGGTGCGGCTGTTGGATCGGGCTCGGCTCGACCACGATGTTGTCGTAGCTGAACCACTTGCCCTTGTAGGAAAATCGCTTGCCGTCCGAGGCCCAGGCCTGGCGGATCACCGCCATCGCCTCGTCGAAGCGTTCCGTCGCCTCGTTCTGATCGACGCAGAACCCGGCGAATTCGTAGGACCGGTAGCCCTTGCCGACGCCGAAATCCAAGCGGCCGTTCGACAACAGGTCAAGCGTCGCGGCCTGCTCGGCGACCAGCACCGGGTTATGCCACGGCAGCACCACCACCGCGGTGCCGAGGCGGATGCGCTCGGTGCGCGCGGCGAGGTAGCTCAACAGATTGAGCGAGGCCGAAACCTGGCCGAACCCGGTGAAATGATGCTCGACCAGGAACACGCTGGCAAAGCCGAGCCGTTCGGCCTCGACGACGTAGTTGATGAAATCGTGGTAGCCGTCGCTGTCGCCCGCCGGCCCGCCGCGCGCCCGCGCCCCGCCGAATAGCCCGAATTTCATCTCGCCGCCCCTGTTTGTACGTCACCGCCTTGCCGTATTTGCGCTCACGGTCTCCGGCTGGCAAGTGGCGGTCTTTCCGCTCGCGCAATTGCAGCAGACCCATCCAGCGGTTGAGAAAACAGCAGCGGCGAATACCACAAGCCGCCAAGCGCCCATTTGCACGCCGACCGCCGCCCACAGCGCCCCACCAGTTGACCGAAATGGCTGCATCATCTCTCCGCCGCGCTCGGCGTCGAGCGCGGCAGCTGCGGCGTCACTTTTTGCATGAACAGGGTGAGGCTCTCGACCGCCACCTCGTGCGGCATGGGGCCGAGGCGATAGCTGCCGATGACCCCGCCGACCCCGAGCTTCTCGATCGCGGCGAAAGCCTCGGCCACTGTCGCCGGCGAGCCGCAGACGATGCCGTGGACGCTGCTGGTGCGCGCTTGCGGCAGGTCGCTCGCCGGCACTTCGATGCGCTGGCCGGTCTCGGCGAAGATGCGGTTGCGCATCTCGGCGCGGGTACGGGTCATTTCCTGAAACAGCGGAACGGCGATGCGCTCGGCCTCGGCATCGGTCTCGGCGACAAAGACGTTGCGCCACACCCAACTCGCCCTGAGGCTGGCGGCGATCGCGTCGTCGCCATGCCCGGTCTCGCGCGCCGCGTGGCGGTAGAGCTCGACCCGGCGCGCGGTGTTTTCGAGCGACTGCACGTTCATCAGGAACGGCGTGCCGGCCTTTGCCAGCTCGACCAGCGAATGATCGCCCGACGCGCCGCGGATGATCGGCGGGTGCGGCTGCGAATACGGGCGCGGGCGCAGCAGCGGCACGTCGAGCTGCCAGAACCGGCCGCGATGCGAGAACCCCTCGCCGGCCCAGGATTTACGAATGATCTCCTCGGCCTCGTCGAGCCGGTCCTGCGCCTCGCGGTGGTCGATGCCGAAGCCTTGATAATCGTAGATGTTGTAGGCAGTGCCGCGGCCGAGCCCGACGATCAGCCGTCCCTTCACCAGATTGTCGATTAGCGCCAATTGCTCGGCGAGGCGGATCGGGTGGTGCAGCGCGGTCTGGATCACCGCAAAGCCCAAGGCCGCGCGCTTGACCGCGACCGCGAGCGCGCCGGCAAAGCTGATCGGGTCGACATAGGCGCAGATGCCGTCGAAATGATGCTCGGCGAGCCAGATCGCGTCGAAGCCGAGCTGGTCCGACAGCACCGCCTCGCGAACGGTCTCGTCGATCACCTGGCCGTCACCGCCGGGATCGCGGCTGTCCGGAAACAGAAAATTGCCAAAGAGCATAGTGAATCAGACCGTTAAGGGCGTCGGATCAGTACCCGGCGGCGCTCAAGAAATACCACCGATTTGGCAAATCGCGAACCGTCGTCAACGTCTTTCGTAGAGCCGCACTACCGCAACGCCATGAAAACCTGGCGGCCCGGAACAGCCCCTGAGGCCGCCACGTTGATCGGGCGGTCGACCGCGAGGACCGGGCTCGCCTGGCTGTCACCCCCAGCCGCAGCTCAACCGCGATATGGCGCCGACGCCGCCAGCGCCGCGGTAGTATCCATCGGGCGGAGGCCTATCGGCCGAGCGCCCGGTAGACCTCCGCGGATGGGTCGAAATCGACCCGCGGGTGCCGGAACGGGATCCAGTGGAAGCGCTCACGAAACAGGGTGCCGGCATGCGGCGGCGCGCCGTAATCGTGATGCGGCAGCGGGCGGCAAGCCTCCTGCTCGACCCGGACATGGCGGAGATTGCCGCGTTCCGAGGCATAAATTTTCAGGGCCTGCCGCTTTAGCAGCGCCTCGTCCCGATCGAGGTGCAGCTCGATGACGCCGCCGCGCGCATCGGCAAAGCGGTTCGCGCGCCCCCGCCCGCCGGCATAGTTGTAGGCGGCGAACTCCCAGACCGGCAGGCGCTCCCTTACCCTGGCGGCCAGCGCATTGGCCGCATCGTGGTCCTGGTGCGCGCCCTCGAACGCCGTCACCCATAACTCGCCCGCGCCGGTCGAAATTATGGCGCGATCGACGGCGTCGGCGGCCTCGTCGAGGTAAAAGCGCAGCCGCCGCGCCGGAATATCGAGAAACCCCGCCGGTTCCAGCCGCAGCAGCGCGGCCGCCGCCTCGGCCTCCTCGCGCCGGCGGGCGGTCCGTGCCGCATAATCCGCGCGCTGCCACCGCCACAGCGTTTCGCATGGCGGCACCCCGGTCGTCAGGTAGAGCACGAAGATCGGCGCGCCCTCCTGCCCGGCGCGCCAAGCGCTGAGCCCGCAGGCGACGATTTCGTCGTCGGGATGCGGCGCCAGGATCAAGACCCGGCGCGGCGCGGTCATCGCTCCCGGTTCATCGCGCTGCCGCTTCTCCGTCGCGCGCGCCCCGAGGGCCTCTGCCTGGGCGCATGGCTTACAGGAACATTGTACGTCACATCGCGCCGGGTTGTGTCTGGCGCCGAATGCAGACCTAGGCCGGCGACCATTTGTAGATTTTGGTCAGCGTGTCGCCCATCAGCGCCGCCTTGTCGCTGACCGACAGGCGGTCGGTGACGCGGAACGCCTCGACCCCCTGCTCGTAGGTCAGCAACCCGACGGCGCGGGTCCAGTCGGTGCCCCACATGCAGCGCCCGAACCCGAACGCGTCGAAGATGCGGCCGAGCGGGTCCCAGATGTCGTTGTAGGGGAATTTCTCGTGCGACAAGGTGCAGGCGCCGCTGATCTTGATCGCGACATTGAAGTGCGCCGCCAGCGCCGTGACCTTCGGCAGGTCGGCCCAGCAATTGGGCGGGGCCGGCGGCTCGAACGGCTGCTGCAGCCCGAGATGGTCGATGACGATTTGCGTGTCGGGGTTGCGCGCCGCCATCTGCCCGGCCTGCTCCAACCGGCCCCAGCACAGCAGGTTCACCGCCAGTCCGTGCCGCGCCGCGGCGGCCAGCACCCGGTTGACGCCGGGATCGGCAGGGTCGGTCGAGACGTTGTCGCGCATCATGATGCGCACCCCCACGGCGCCCTTCTTGCCGGCCCAATCGGCGATGGTGTCGGCGACCCCGGGATCGTTGGGGTCAACCGGCCGCACCAGGCAGAACTTGGCGGGATGCTTAGCGCCGACCTCCAGCGCGTAGCTCGGGTCGTAGCCGTGCATGCTGAACGGCGACACCAGCACCGCGGCATCGACCCCGACCTTGTCCATCGCCGCCACCATCTGGTCGCCGGTCATCTCCGCCGGCCCGTGCAAGGTGCCGACCCAGGGCCGGCCGGGGTGGTTGCGTTCGTAGGCATGCACCTGGACGTCGATGGTCGGCATGGTTGCGGCCCTCCGATGGCGCTGTCGTTAAGCCGAACTGTGGCGCGCCGCACGGAACCGAGTCAAACGACGCGCGGCTCAGGTGCGCATATAGCCTTCGAGTTCGCGCTCGCCGAACTTGATCGCCTCGTCGATCGATTTGCTCTGCTGGGTGCACTGGGCGATCATTTTCGTCATGGTGCCCTGCGCGTACATCTGCACCCCGACCTTGGCCGGCGCCGGGTAGCCGGGGACCGAGACGATCACATCGCCGCGCGGCGGGAAATTGTAGAGCGTTCCCTTGGGCGGTTCGGCGGTGGCCCAGATGTCGAAATCGTTGAGCTTCTCGAACGGCGGCACATCAAAACCCTGGCTCGCCGCCATCAGCTTCGCCATCGAGTCGCGCGACGACAGGTAGAGCAGCAGGCTCTTCGCCGCCGCCTTGTTGGCCGAGAACTTCCAGATGCCCCAATAGCGGTAGCGCCCGGACAGGTGGCGGCCCTTCGGCCCTTTCGGGGGCGGGAAGGTCCACAGCTGCTCGGCCACCTTGGGTGCGTCGCGCTTGGCTACCGCCCACGCCGACGGGGCGTTGAAGATCAGCGCGCTCTGCCCCGATATCAGCGCCTTGTTGTTAGAGGAATCGTCCCAGGCGAAGACGCTGGGCGGAAAGAACGGCACCGTCTTTTTTGCCCATTCGAGGGCGGCCTTGACCGGGTCGCTGTTGGCGGTGATGTCGCCCTTGGCGTTGACCAGCTGCGCGCCGAAGCTGTTGAACAACGCGCCGGTCATCTGCATCGCGTCGCTGCACGAACTCATCGGCATCCCGAACGCATAGCCGGCCTTGAAGCATTTCTCCGCCGCTTGCGTGAAATAGTCCCAGTTCCAGGAATCCGTCAGTTCCTTGTCGGGCGGCGCGCCGGCCGGATACATCTTGGTCACGTCGAGCCCGCAGAACTCTTTCATCAGGTCGATCCGCGCGCAGGGCGGCGAGACCGTGCTGCCGACCGCGGTCGGCACTGCGACCCAATGCCCGTCCTGCTTGCCGAGATATTCGGCGCCAGCGCTGACCGCGCCGTGCTGCTGGATCAGCTGGGCCATGACGTCGTCGACCGGCTCGAGGCTGTCGGCGTAGCCCGGCGCGTACCACGCCAGCATGCCGAGAATGTCGTGTCCGGAGCGGGACTGCGCCTCGGCCGCGGCGGTCAGCAGGTCCTTGTCGCCGTTGGAGGTAATGAAGTCGACTTTGATGTCGATTTTTTCCTTTTCGCCCCATTCCTGGCACAGCTTTTCGAGCGGAGCATTCGCGCCGGGAACCCAATGGTCCCAGAACCCGACGGCGAGCTTGCCGGCGGCATGCGCCCCGCGCACGAACGGCACCGCCAGAGCTGTGGTAGCCAGCGCCGCGGTCCGCAAAACCGTGCGCCGTGTCGTCGTCGCCATATTCGCCTCCGCCTCTTGGTGCAATATACGCGCCCCAGGCCATTCGTGGCCCGGCGGCTATCCCGCAATCTAGGGGATTTCGGGCGCGCTCCCTAATCCGAAGCCTGCTCGCCGGGCGCCGCCGGCAGCCGCGCGCCGCGGCGGGTGAGCCGGGTGATCGGCGCGCACAGCAGCATCAGGAACACGCCGAGGATGACAAAGCTCGTCGTCGTCCCCCAGCCGTCGGCGATCGCGCCCATGATCGGCGGAATGATGATCGCGGCAAGGCGGTTCATCGTCTGCCGCAGACCGACCACCGCGCCTTGCCGATACGGGCCGACCGCCTTGGCCTGGACCGAGAACATCATCGGCTGGACCAGCCCTTGCAGCCAGCCGCGCGCGACCTGCGCCGCCATCAGCAGCGCGTAGATGCCGCCCAGAAACGGGGTAATGCAGATCAGCAGGATCGAGACGACGGTGCCGCTCAGCATCGTCTTTTGCGGGTCGCCGAGCCGCATCGCCCGGCCGGCGAACAGCGAACCCAGCCCGCTGCAGATTTCCACCGCCGAGAACAGGAACCCGATCGTCGTGCCGGTGAGGCCGATGCCGCCGAGATAGACGACATAGAGCGAGAACTGCACCCCGTTGGTCGCGGTGCGCAGAAAGATGATCGCCATCGTTGTCGCCACCGCCGGCAACGCCAGCAGCGCAAAGCAGCTCACATAATCGGACAGCCGGGGCAGCATGTCGCGCACGCGAAAGGCGAAGCTGGGGGCCGGGCGGCCTTCGGCCGGGGCGATCGCCGCTTCGGGCGCGCGCAACAGCGCCACTGTCAGCACCACGCCCCAAACCGCCGCCAGCATATAGGCCGGCCACGCGCCGCCGAGGTCCCAGGAGACCCCGGTGATAATCGGCGCCACCGTCGTGCCGATCCGCGCGTAGAAGCTGAACCGCCCGATATATTAGGCCTCGCCCTCGGCGAGCTGGGCGATCAGGGTTTGCGCCCCCGACCAGGCAAAGGACAGCGCGCCGCCATTGACGATCTGCAACAGCAGCAGCGGCCAGAACCACGGCACCAGCGGAAACACCGGGGCCAGCGCGATCGCCATCCACACAAAGAACAAAGTGACCCGGCGGGTGCCGTACCGGTCCATCAGCACGCCGATATGGATCGACAGAAAGACGGCCAGGAACGAGCGTCCGCCGACCAGAAGGCCGATCTCGCCGGCGCTCATGCCCAGCGACAGCCCGTAAAGCGGGATCAGGAAGATGTAGAGGTCGGTGTAGCCCATGCCGAACAGCCCGACGACGTAGATCGCCGCGGGGTTGCGCAGCCCAATAGGCTTTGGTGTGGGCCGCGCGGGCGTTTCGCTCTTCATTGCAGTCATAGTCCGGCTTTTGGCCGCCGCGGCAAAGGCGTTTCCTGCGCAACGGTGACCGGCGTCGCGCTTGCCGCCACCGCCCCGCGCGGATATTGAGGCGCACACAACGGCAGGTCGGGAAGCGGAATGAGTCGAAGGAAACGGGTTGCGGCTACCGCCGCCTTGCTGTTGCTGCTCGTGAGCCCGGCGGCGCAGGCGGAAACGCGACTCGAGCGCGGCGCCTATCTGGTCAATTCGCTCGGCGCCTGCGGCAATTGCCACACCCCGCGCGACGCCAAGAACCAGCCGATTGCCGGCATGGAGCAAGCAGGCGGGCGCGAGTTCGACGTGGCCGAGCTCGGCCATATCGTCGGCCCTAACATCACCCCCGACAAGGACACCGGCATCGGTGACTGGACCGAAGGGCAGATCGTCAACTCGCTGCGCAACGGCAAGCGGCCGGACGGCACGATCATCGGCCCGCCTATGCCGATCGGAATGTACCGCGGCCTCTCCGACCGCGACGCCGAGGCGATCGCCGCCTATCTCAAAAGCGTGAAGCCGGTAAGCCATAAGGTCGCCCGCTCGACCTACAAGATCGCGCTGCCCCCGGCCTACGGGCCCATCGTCGGCCATGTCGACGAGCCCGACCGCAAAGACAAGATCGCTTACGGCGCCTATCTCGCCGGCCCGGTCGCGCATTGCATCGAGTGCCATACCCCGCACGAAAAGGGGCAGCTCCTGCTCGACCGGCTCGGCGCCGGCGGCCGCGAGTTCCCCGATTTCGCCAATCCCGGCGCGGTGACGGTCGCCCGCAACATCACCCCCGACCCCGAGGACGGCCTCGGCCAATGGAGCGACGCCGACATCAAGCGCGCGATCCTGCTCGGCAAGCGCCGTGACGGCTCCCCGCTCGCCGGCACGATGCCGTTCGCCGCCTACAACACGATGACCTCGGACGACGTCAACGCGATCACCGACTACCTGCGCTCGTTGCCGCCGCGGAAGACGAAGTAGGACGTTGCGTTTGCCCGATGCCCGCGCTATCTAGAAACAGTTTCTAGAAACAAGCTTTTCAACATGGCCCTCAGCATCAAGACCGAGGAAGCCGACCGGCTCGCCCGCCGCCTCGCCAAGCTCACCGGTGAGACCATGACCAAGGCCGTGACCGTTGCGCTGCGCGAACGCCTCGCCCGCGAAGAAGCCTGCCGTACGCGACAAGAGGAACTCCCGGCGATCATCGCGAAGTGGCAGAAGCGGTTTCGCGAAAATTTCGACACCCGACCGGTCACTCCGGAAGAATGGGACTGGGCCGGCGGCGACGACTGGGATTTGTCGCTACCGCCGCGCACCAAATGATCGTACTCGATACGTCGACGGTTATTGCGCTGCTCAGGAACGAGCCTGCGGCAAGCGTGCTCACCGCCCGTCTGGCAATCGATCGCGAGCGCATGATGTCGGTCGCGTCCTATCTCGAAGTCGGCACCGTCCTTGCCGGACGCACGCGGCCCCCGCACCACGCCGTCGCGGAGATCGATGGCTTTCTCGCCGATATGCAAATCGAGCTTCGCCCCATCGACGAGGCGCAGGCGCGGCTCGCGCTGGAGGCTCGCATCCGCTACGGGCGCGGCATGGGGCATGGCGGCACCCTGAACTATGGCGATACCTTCGCCTATGCTCTTGCCAAGTCGCTCGACGCGCCGCTGCTGTTCGTCGGCGACGACTTCACCAAAACCGATGTGAGAGCACGCTGGATTTGGGCCAAGGACCGACATGACGCTCAAGACAGCCAGGACGCGATACCTGACGCACCTTGCCGCCGCCTCGCTGCTGCTGGCCGCCGCCACGGGCCAGCCGGCCCTCGCCCAAAAACAGGGCGGCGTTCTCAAGGTGCCGCACGGCGACAGCCCGGCCAGCATGTCGATCCACGAGGAATCGACCATCGTCGCCGAGGGGCCGATGATGGCGGTGTTCAACAATTTGGTGATGTTCGACCAGCATATCGCGCAGAACAGCATGTCGACGATCGTGCCCGATCTGGGGACGGAGTGGGCCTGGAGCGCGGAGGGCAAGGACCTCACCTTCAAGCTGCGCGGCGGGGTCAAATGGCATGACGGCAAACCCTTCACCGCCGCCGACGTCAAATGCACCTGGGATCTGTTGACCGGCAAGGCGCAGGAGAAATTCCGCGTCAACCCGCGCAAATCCTGGTGGCGCAACCTTGATTCCGTCACCGTCAACGGCGATCTCGAAGCGGTCTTTCACCTCAAGCGGCCGCAGCCTTCATTTATCGGACTGCTGGCGTCGGGCTGGTCGCCGGTCTACCCGTGCCACATCCCGCCGGCGCAGATGCGCCAGCACCCGATCGGCACCGGCCCGTTCAGATTCGTCGAGTTCAAGCCCAACGAGTCGATCAAGCTGGTGAAGAACCCGGACTATTGGAAGCCGGGGCGGCCGTATCTCGACGGCATCGACTACACGATCATCAAGAACACCTCGACCTGGATTTTGGCCTTGGGCGCCAAGCAGTTCGACCGCACCGGGCCAGGCTTTGTCGCGCCGGCGCTGATGAAGGAGCTGAAAAGCCAGGCCTCCGACCTCAACTGCCAGATCGACAGCTGGAACACCACGCGCACCCTGATCACCAACCGCGCCGCGCCGCCGTTCGACAACCCGGACATCCGCAAGGCGATCGCGCTGGCGCTCGACCGCAAGGCGTTTATCGACATCATCGGCGAGGGCGAAGGCTATGTCGGCCCGACCATGCAGCCGCCGCCCGAGGGCGTCTGGGGCATGCCGCCGGAGATGATCAAGACCCTGTTCGGTTACGATCCGGACGTGGCGAAGAACCGCGCCCAGGCACGCGAGATCATGCAGAAGCTCGGCTATGGCCCGGACAAGCGCCTCGCGGTGACGGTCACCACCCGCAACGTCGCGGCCTATCGCGATCCCGCGGTGATCCTGATCGGCCAATTGAAGGACATCTACATCGACGGCACCCTCAACGCCATCGACACCCCGCAATGGTATCCAACCGTTATGCGCAAGGATTTCACCATCGCCTTCACCGTCACCGAGACCGGGCTCGACGACCCGGACCAGATGTTTTACGAGAATTACTATTGCGGCTCGGAGCGGAACTACACCGGCTATTGCGACCCCGAGACCGACAGACTGATCGACGCGCAGTCGGTCGAGACCGATTTCGAGAAGCGCCGGCAGATCGTCTGGCAGATCGAGCGCCGCCTGGCCGAGGACGCCGGCCGGCCGGCATCTTCCACCCGCGCCAGGTGACTTGCTCCTACCCCTACGTCAAGGGCATCGTCACCGGGGTCAACAGCCCCTACAACGAATGGCGCATGGAAGACGCCTGGTTGGACCGGTGACTCAGCGCCAGCGCCGTAGGGCTACACCAGCTCGCCGCTGATGACCTCCTTCACCTTGGTGGCGAGCTGCTTGAGGCTGAACGGCTTGGGCAGGAAGTGGATGTTGGTGCCACTGTCGAGGTGCTGGCGGAACGAATCCTCGGTGTAGCCGGAGATGAAGATGACCTTCATGTCGGGGTGGGTTTCGCGCACCTCGCGCACCAGACCCGGCCCATCCATCTTCGGCATCACCACGTCGGTGATCAACAGGTCGATCGGCTCCGCGGTGCTGCCCATCAGCTCGAGCGCGGCCTCGCCGCTGCGCGCCTCCAGCACGGTGTAGCCCTTGTTGCGCAGGGCCCGCGCGCCGAAGATGCGCACCGGGTCCTCGTCCTCGACCAGCATCACGGTGCCGACCCCGGTAAGGTCCCTGACCGCGGGCAATTCGCCGGCCTCGGCGCGGGCGGCGGCGAGCCCGGCCTCGGTCTGCTGATGGCGCGGCAGATAGATCTGGAACGCCGCGCCGGCGCCCTTGTCGCTGTCGACAAAGATGAAGCCGCCGGTCTGCTTGACGATGCCGTAGACGGTCGAGAGGCCGAGCCCGGTGCCGGAGCCGATCTCCTTGGTCGAAAAGAACGGCTCGAAGATGCGTTCCAGATTCTCCTTGGGAATGCCCATGCCGGTATCGACAACCTCGATCAGCACGTAATTGCCCGCTGGCATCGTCTCGTGGCCGCGCCGCATCGCGCCCGACTGGACGTGGTTGGCGGTGCGGACCGTCAAGGTGCCGCCGCCCGGCATCGCGTCGCGCGCATTGACCACGAGGTTGATGATGACCTGCTCGAGCTGCCCCTGATCGACCTTGGCGAGGCCGAGATCGCGGCCGTGCACGACCTTCAACTCGATGTTCTCGCCGATCAGGCGGCGCAGCAGATGCGACAGCTCGACCAAGACGTCGGTGATGTCGAGGATGCGCGGCTGCAGGGTCTGCTGGCGCGAAAAGGCCAAGAGCTGGCGCACCAGATTGGCGGCGCGGTTGGCGTTCTGCTTGATCTGCATGATGTCGGCGAAGGACGGGTCGCCCGGCTTGAACCGCATCAAGAGCAGGTCGCAAAAGCCGATCATCGCCGTCAGCAGGTTGTTGAAGTCGTGCGCGACGCCGCCGGCGAGCTGGCCGACCGCCTGCATCTTCTGCGACTGGGCGAACTGAACTTCGAGGTTCTTCTGCTCGGTGACGTCGATGAAATGCAGCATCAGGCCGCCGTCCCCGCCCTCCCCGCCGTCGAGCTTGCCGAGAAAGACAACGCTGGTCTTGTCGCGCAACCCCTTGAGGCGAATCTCCAGCGGGCCCGGCGGGGCGACGCCCTCGGCCGCGGCGGCGAGCTTGACCGCAAGCTCGCGGCGGTCGTTCTCGCTGACGAAGCCGATCAGCGGCTGGCCGATCAATTCCGACGGCGCCGCGCCGAACAATTCGCCCAGCGCGCGGTTGGCCTCTTCCAGCCGGCCGTAGCGGTCGATCAGGGCGATGCCAATCGGGGCGTTGGCGAAAAACCGCTGGAAGCGCTCACGCGAGAGGCGCAGCGCCGCCTCCCACTCGCGCTCGGGGGTGAGGTCGCGGACGATCGAATGGGTGCGCAGCTCCTCGCCCGCGCCGACGACGCTTTGGCCGATCCAGGCATGGATCATCCGGCCATCGCGGCTCTTCAGCACGACCTCGCCGCGCTGCGCCTCGCCGGCCCGGCCGCCGAACGGGTCCGAGGCCGCGGCGCCCTCGCTTGGCGGCGCCGCCAGGAACTCGGCCACCCGGACATCGCCGCCGACCAGCTCGGCCGGGGTCGCGCCGAGCCATTTCGCCAGGGTCGGGTTGACGAACACGAACCGTCCCTCGCCGTCGACCGAATAGAACCCGATCGGCGCCTCGTCGAGGAAATCGACGAGGCGGTTGCGCTCCTCGCGGATCACCCGCTCCATCTCGTGACGCGCGGTGATGTCCTGGATATGCCAAAAGCTGTAGCCGGGCTGCCCGGGGATCGGATTGACCGCGACATTGAACCAGCCCGCCGCGCCGCCGCGAGCATCGCGCAGCGGCACTGCCGCGATCGCGCGCGCGCCGGCCACCGCCTGGCTGCGCAGCCGCTGAAAATCGACCCCGGCCTCGGGATTGGCGACCGCGGCGTCGAGCCGGTCGAGCGCCGGCCGGTCGTCGGGCGCAAACAGCGTGTTGAACGCCGCATTGGCATAGGCGACGAGGCCGTCGGGCGCGACGATCAGCTGCGCGTCGGGCGACGCCTCCAGCGCCTGGCTGAGGATGTCGACCCGTCCGATGAGGCCGCCATGCACCCAATGCGCGGCGATCGCGGCGACCCCGACAAGCCCGGCGAGCGCGATCATCGCCACCACCGCGGCGATGACCTTCACCCCCGAGATCACCTCGGCGAAATAAAGGATGGCGATGCCGACGCCGATCGCGGCGAGAATCACCGCCGCCTGGGCCAGCACGCCGACCCAGGCGGGCCGCGCCCGCCCGGCGCCCCAATTCATCAAGCGACGGGCAGCTTCGCTATCCGCGACCATGATTCCCGCCCAACCGGTAGTCCTTGGGCTCGATTCCGCAGCGGAACCGGTGCCTCGAAAGTCTAAACCATTGGTAGCGAAGTTGCGCTAACGGAAGGTTAAAATCTAGGGGGTGTACATAAGGTTATTTTTCCACCTACGTACACCAAGACCTCGACTATTATCAGCAAATTTACCCCGATACTTGCTTAACCCAGTGTAGTATTATACCTATGTAAACCATAAAATACTGCAAGGACAGGTTATTCGTTACTTTGAGGTGACTGTGATGCCGGTAATCAAATTCACGGAATCTGCTATAGCTAAGCTCAGACCGGTTCCGGGGGCGCAGCTGTTATTCTTCGACCGTGACCTAAAGGGTTTTGGTGTGCTGGTCAGCCCCGGTGGGTCCAAGTCGTACGTGGCGCAAGGCACCCTTCCCGACGGGCGGAAACGGCGAATCACCGTCGGACCGTATCGCGAAGGCAGGCTCGAGGAGGCGCGCGATCTCGCCTGGACGGTGCTCACCGAATTACGACGGGCGTTGACCCCAAGGCCCAGCGCCGCGCCGAGGCCCGGGCCGCGACCAGCTTGCAAGTCGCCATGGTCGAATATCTGGAAAATAAGTCGGGGCTGTCGGAGTCTTCCAAAAATCAATATCGGCGCTGGATTATCGGCCATTTGGCCGACTGGCTTGACCGGCCGCTGCGGTCCATCGATGGGGATATGGTTTCCGACCGATACCGTGAGATCGCCCAATCGAGCGCGGCCAGCGCGAATGCGGCGTTCCGGGCGTTTCGAGCCGTTTGGCACTTTGCGGCCCAACGCGATCCAGGTATGCCCGACCGCGCGCCAACGGCCCGGCTTAAGGGTCAGTGGATCGCGTTGGCACCCCGTAGCGGGCTCGTCACAGGCGACCAGCTTCCGCAGTTCTATCAGGCGGTCCAGGCGTTGCCCAATCCGATCGCCCGCGATTATTTGCTGTTGTCGTTGTTCACGGGACTGCGCCGTTCCGAGGCCGCGGCGCTGCGATGGGAGGAAATCGATTTTGCGGGGCGTGTCCTGCGCGTTCCCGCGGGTAGAACAAAGACGGGGGTACCACTGAACCTACCGCTAACGTCGTATGTCCGCGACCTTCTTGTAGCCCGTCGAAGTCTGGGGAATGCTGCGTGGGTATTTCCCGGTAGCGGCGCGTCGGGGCATTTCGCATCGGGGCTGCACATGCTCAAGATCATTGGGCGCACGACCGGTATCGCGGTGACGCTTCACGATTTACGCCGAACTTTTGTCACCGTTGCCGAGAGTTGTGACATTGCACCAATGGCCTTGAAGGCGCTGGTCAATCACTCGCTCGGCAATGGCATCACCGAAAATTATATCCAGATGAATGTAGAACGGCTGCGGGAACCGGCGGAGCGGGTTTGTCGCAAGATGTTGGAGTTGTGCCAGATCGCGCCGGTTGAAGGAGTATCAAGAATCGGTACTTGACTCGACCCCTTCGGTTATTTTACGAATCCCACGGCTGTTGATTCAGCCAGGCAACTGGACCTCGCGGCGGCGCAACGTTCAGGACGGTAACCACCGTCACCATCTTTCAGAGGGACGCCCACGCACTGCGCAACCTTGCGCCGGCGATGGGCTTTTCTGTCGTCGGCATACCCAAAGAGGACCGACAATGCCCCTCGACTTTGCCTATACCCAGGACACCGACGACACCTTCCCCCCGTGGCCGGATAATGAACTCTCACAAACCGAAGCCACCCCGGAGGAAAAGTCCAATTTGGATATCGCGATTGATCTCCTTCGCCTGAAGTCCCGCCTGACGAAACATGAGGATGATATTCGGTTGCAAATGGTGCTTCTGCTGAAGGAAATGAAATGGCGGATTAAGAATCGCGCCGAACTCAAGAATTGGGTCGAGAAAAATCTCAGCGTCAGCATGCCGGGGAAAAGCATCTCGTGGGGCGAAGCAAGGCGCCTGATCAACATCGGTTCGTTTGATGATCCGAAAGCGGCGCTCGCCGCGGAGCGCGCAAAAGACAATGCAAAGCATAAGAATCAGCGGGACAAACGTGCGGGACGTCCCGCACAAACGCCCGATCAGGCAATTGAGGGGAACCTAAAAACCGCGGTCAATCGGCTTTACGACAAGCAATTTAGCATTACCGGTGAGGACGAGCGCGCATGGCGGAAACAGAAGTGCGGATGGGGTGCACAGTCTCTCAAGGTGTGTAAGGTTCGTCCGCAGGACATCATCGCCGACCAGCGCGCTGTCAGCACCGAACTGATTGACGACCAGCTGCGGATTAGGGAACTGAATCCGATCAAAGCGTTCCGTAATCATCTTTTGCTCCGCTCGCGGAAAGAATGCATCGAGATCGTTCAAGGACTGATCGCGGACTTGGCAATCGCTCCGTGTGAATTGGAAAGGAAGAGTACCCAGCTGCCGCTGTTTTACGATGACGTTATTGAACCTCAGTTGGAGTTAGATGTGTAATCACAAAAATAATTATAGTGATGTTGTTTTCATCGTAGAAGATCACTTACCTTATATACTAGGTTACCGGGGTAATCGTTTTACCCGAGGTCTTTATGCCCAATATTACTCATCTTGACCGACACGCCGACCGCATCGCCGCCGACATTGTACAGGTGACAGGCGATGAGCTCGACGCTTTCCGCTTGCCGGTGCTGGCCGCGATGCTTGGTGTCAGCGAGGGCTTCTTGAAAAAGGCCAACGCCGCGGGAACCGGCCCCAAGCCGACGTACCTCACCCCCCGCTGCCTGATTTATCGCCGCGACGACGTTCTCAAATATCTCGACGAACGCGCCGGGCGTTGGTTCAAATCGGCGGAGTGAGAGAAAAAACCGCGCCGAGGCGGGGAGGCCTGGCGCGGTTGAAGTATTTTTCCGAAATTGTGGCGGTGACCACTCTCCAAGTTTTGTAAAGTAAAATATACAGACTAGGTTCCCGTCGCCAGTTATAGGCGGATCAGATGGGACATTTTGTAAAGATAACATCGACAGCGCGCCTTGATTACTTTCCGGCGAGCGCGCCTGACGACCTTAAATTGATCTTGGATGTTGGCCCGCTGCGCGTTCGAGAGGTCGACAGTCTTCGATTGCTGCAGGCGCTGCATCTTCGCTGGCCGCCTGATCGAACGTTCGACGAAATTTGCATCTGCGTAGAGGCCCCGTGGAACCGCGCGCTGATGGATGCCCTGCACTTCTGGCAACGGTTCGCAACGCTTTCGTTAAGTCGCAGGCACAGCGTCTTGCCGCCCGCACCGGCATAGAGATCGAGCGCGCCCGACAAGTGGTCGCGAGCCAATGCAGGGGTGTGCTGCTGCCGGATGTGCTGCTGCCGTTTGACGATCTGGCCGAGGTGACGGTCGGCGATGTCCTTGGGGACCCGAGTCGGTTCGAGGGTGAGACCCTGGCCGATCCGCTGGAGGGTGTCGATTACGGGCGCTGCAAGGCCCGCATTATGATGCGCGCGGACGGTACCCCGTGGATCCACAGCTTCGCCCACGGCCGCACGACCTTTGAATTGCGGTACGATGCGGGTGCGGTTGAGGCGGCGATCAGCGTTGCCGCCAAGGCCGACGCGGTTGGAACATTCTTGCGGTTGGTGGTGATGGCCGACCTGAACCCGCAGGAATTGGAGCGCCTGCGCAATCTTGTTGCCGCCCACTCAGGCACCGGGGTGCGCACGTTAGACAGGATGATTAAGCAGGCACAGCAGGCCCGCGTGACGCAGAACGCGCGGGATGCGAGCGAGCGGCGCATGGCCGAGCGCCTCGATCCGCGCCCTCCGGTACCTGCGCCGCCGGTTGATGCGCCGTGGCTACCGCAGATGAATTTGCTCAATGAGGCATTAGGCGGCGCGAACGAACCAGAACCGCCCGCGCGCGACATGGACGGATTCATGGTCCAGGTGCGCACCCGGCGGGCCGAGAAGCGGCACACGCTGACCGCCGCGGGCACGAACCAGGAAGAAAACGCTGAGTCGAGATTACCCGCGCCGGAACAGCCCTTGCTGACGCGCCTCGGCGAAGTTGAGTTAGCCGAGTTGATCGAGCGCCATATCGAGTATGTCGATCGAGAGGGGCGGTCCGTGCATCTGGCCTCGCCGTTTGTGAGGCACTTCCTGAACCGCAGCGACGATGTGTTGCCGGTGGTGTCGGCTGTCGCGACGCTGCCGGTCGTGCTGCCGAACGGCGAGGTGCTGTCTGGGCGAGGCCTGAACAAGGAACGCGGCATCGTGTTTCGCGTGCCCGTCGAGTTGATGGCGCTGCTGCCAGAGCCGACGGCATGTGATGGGAAGGCGGTTGCCGCGGCGATGCGGTTTCTGACCGACGATTGGCTTTGCGATGTGGCTGCCGGCTACGAGGGCCGGTGCATCATCGTCGCGCTGCTGATGTCGATTATTGAGCGGTTGACGTTGCCAGAGCGACCGGCTTGGAACATCACCGCCGGCCAGCGCGGCGGCGGCAAGACGACGACGATGAATATGATAGCGATGGCGGCCTTAGGGCGTCGCGCACCAGCCGCAGCGTGGTCGCCCAGCGCCGAGGAAAGGCGTAAGGCGCTGCTGGCCTATCTGAGCGAGGGCGTGCCGTTCCTGGTTTGGGACAACATTCCGCTCGGCGAGACGATTTCGTGCCCTTCCATCGAGAAGGCGCTGACAGCGGAGATGTACAGCGACCGCGTGCTTGGTTTGTCCGAACAGCGCACGGTGTCGGCGGCGACGATCCAGGCGTTCACTGGCAATAACATCGCCGCGATGGGGGACTTGGCCTCAAGGACGCTGAACGTCCGACTCGAAGTCGATCGGCTAGATGTTTGATCCCGGGCTTTGATGGTGCAGTCTTTTCCCGTGAATGGAAGGAGGCACTATGGGCCAGGTTCTCCATGGAAGCGCCACAACGACAGAGGCGGTCCGTCGAGCGATACAGCATAGTCAAGAGAGCCT
>JBBRPG010000065.1:0-19648 GCA_038228485.1 Alphaproteobacteria bacterium | reverse complement strand
TCCCAGACTGCGCTTGTGGATGTCGGTCGCATAGAAGCAGGCTCCGGCTCGAACCTCTGGGTTCATGGCTGCGCGAAACGCCAGATGCCCGCCGAGGCAGATGCCCATCGCCCCCAGCCGCCCGCTGCACGCCGGCAGCGTTTTCAAATGGTCGAGCGCGGCGCGGGCGTCGCTGTCATAGGCGGCGACGGATTTCTCGAATTTGAGCGCATTGCCGCGGTCGGTGCCGGGCGCGTCGTACTCCAGCACTGTCCCCGACGGTTCGTACTCGTGATAGACCTCGGGCGCCGAAACGATAAACCCCTGGCCGGCGAGAAACGCCGCCATCCGGCGCACCGGCCCGGTGATCTGGTAGATCTCCGAATAAAGCACAAGACCGGGGTATTTGCCCGCCGTGGCCGGCTCGAACAGATGCGTCCGCATCGCGCCGGTCGGGGTCGCGATGTCGGCGAAAGCGTGTTCCTTGATGATCATCCGGTCGCCCTCCGCTGCCTTGGCCGATCATAGCACCAGGGACGCGGAGAGCGCTCGTTCGGACGACACCGGGAGTAGAACGAATCGGGATTAACTTTTGTCTCTAATGCGACATCAGCAGCGGCACCGTCATATGCCGCAGCAGGTCGCGGCTGACCCCGCCCATCAGCGCCTCGCGCAGCTGCGAGTGGTGATAAGCGCCGGCAACGATCATGTCGGCGCCGAGATCGGCCGCGCGCGACAGCAGCACGTCCGATACCGCGAGATCGCCGCGCATCGACTCTTCGCCACGCGCCGGGATGCCATGGTGCTCGAGGTGGCGGACTGCCCGCTGGAGCCCGGCGTGCGCCTGCTCGAACTCGCTCTGCTGGGCAAGCACGGTCATTACCGTCACGATCTTTGCCTTCGCCAGCAGCGGCAGCGCGTCGTTGAGCGCGCGGATCGCCTCGCGGGTGCCGTCCCAGGCCACCAGCACATGCTCGCCGACGGTGGCAAACTTGCCGACATAGGGCACGATCAGCACCGGCCGGCCGCAGGCGACCGCGACCTCCTCGGGACGGAACGCCGTGCGGGTGCGCGTCTCCCGCGAGAACTGGCCGAGGACCGCCAGGTCGACCGTCTTCGCCAGCGCCACCAGCTCGCCGGTGTCGGGTCCGTCGATCGGATACCAATCGCCGGCGATCGCGTGCAGCCGCAGCGCGTCGCGAAAGCGTTGCTCGATCTGCTCGGCTCGGTTGGCGCCGTAGGACACGGTCGCGGCGACGCTGCGCTCCATCAGCCCGATGCCGCCCAGCCGGTCCGTGCCGAAGGGTTCGCGCGGCTCGAACAGATCGTCGTCGCCATCGATGGCAGCGCAGACGCCGGTCAGGTGCGCGCCATGCTCGTGCGCCAGCCGCACCGCCAGCTTCAGCCGGGTTTCACCAGCATCGGTCGTATCGAGGCAAACCAGCATATCGCGGAGAGCCATGCCATCCTCCCGAAAAAGGTGCACATGATTCTCAACACTCCGCGGGCGGGTTGCGTTCCGTTGTCGCTGTCGCGGAACGCGAGAACCGACCCGGCGTTTACGCCGCGCCGTTCGCTCGTGACCGGGTCGTCGCGGCCGAGGTTAGGCGCGCTTCTCCGCGGCGCCTTCGATGCGGCGCTTGAGCCGGCGGATCTCGGGCGACAATTTGCGGGCGGGCATCCCCTTGAGGAACGCGTCGATGCCGCCTTTGAACTCGATGGTGCGGATCGCATTGGTGCTGAGCTTCAGCCGCACCGAACCGATCGCGTCCGACAGCAGCGAGATCGTCTGCAGATTCGGCAGGAAACGCCGCCGGGTCTTGCGATTGGAGTGGCTGACATTGTTGCCGGCCTGGACACCCTTGCCGGTAACCGGGCATCTGCGCGCCATGCCGTACCTCGCTTCCAATTATCTTGACCCTGGGCCCGCGCGGCACAGCGGCCCGCGGGAGCGCGGTTTCTACGGTGAAGCAGCGCCACGGTCAAGCAACAGGGTCGGCTGTAGTGTCTCAGTTGAAATTGGGGCGGCTAATTTCTGCCCCTTAGCCCTTACTCGGGTGGCCGAATATCGACCGCTGGGGGTACCGGCGACGCGCCGGTTTGTTCCGCCAGGTGGTGGGATGGGCGGCGAGAGAGGGCAAGTCCGGTGACGATGGCTCTGTACAAGGCGATTAAGCCAATGGCCACCACCCCGGCAATCAGCACGATCTCTATCTGGATCGCCACGGCCTGGCCAATCGTTCGCTTGCGTTCCGCCAAGCATATCGGAACGGAGGGCGCGGCGACAGCCGCGTCAAGGGGCTCGGATTTCAAACTGAGACACTACCGGGCGGCAATCCCGGTCAGAAGCGCGGCGCGCTTGCCACCCGCGGGCCTCGTGCGAAGATACCGATCGGGAGGAAACCCATGTTCGATAAACTCTGCAAATCGCTGCGCCTGACGGTCTCGGTCACACTGGCGCTGTTCATTGCCGCCGGCGCGGCGGGCGCGGTCGAGCCTACCGCCGTCACCCCCGAGCTTGTGGCCGCCGCGGTCAAGGAGGGCACGGTCGTCTGGTACGCCTCCGAAGACGCCCAGCTCGTCGCCGCCGTGTCGAAGGCGTTCGAGGCCAAATACCCCGGCATCGCGGCGCAAGGCGAGCGGAACGGCGCCGAACGCAACTTTCAGCGGGTCAGCCAGGAATACGCGAGCAACATCCACGCCGTCGACGTCATCACCTCGTCGAACCCGGGACCGGTGCTCTATTGGAAGCGCAACAACATGCTCGCGGCGTTTGTCCCGGGGGAGATCGCGGCGTGGCCCAATACCGCGCGCGACCCCGAGGGCTATTACGCGGTCGATTGCCTGACCCTGGCGGTGATGGGCTACAACACCAAGCTGGTCAAACCCGACGAAGCGCCGAAAACCTGGGCCGATCTGCTCGACCCGAAATGGAAAGGCAAGCTGGTCAAGGCGCATCCCGGCTACAGCGGCACGATCGTTACCGCGACCCTGGCGATCAGCAAGCTGCAGGGTTGGGAGTTTTTCGAAAAGCTCGGCCAGCAGCAGGTCATGCAGGTGCAATCGGCGATCGACCCGCCGCGCAAGCTCGCGTTCGGCGAGCGCGCGGTCATGGTCGACGGCGCCGAAGCCGCTTCGCTGCAAGTGCAGGAGCAGGGCGCGCCGATTGCCCTCGTCTATCCCAGCGAGGGCACCCCGGCGGTGCCGCTCAACGGCGTCCTGATGAAGGAGGCGCCGCACCCCAACGCCGCGCGGCTCTTCTACAGCTTTCTTTATTCCAAGGAGGCGCAGGAGATCTTTGTCAAATACGGCTTCCGCTCGATGCGGCCGGACGTCGCCGAGCCGTCCAGCCGCAAACCGCTCAAGGACATCAAGCTGCTGTTTACCGACCCGCAGGAGCAGGAGAGCGCCGCCGAGGACATCAAAAAACGCTACGCCCAATATTTCGGGATTTGATCTGAAACCAGCCGGGGCGCTGTCGCGCTCATCGGTACCGGAGCGCACGTAATGAACATAAAGATGATAGTGATGGCACTTGCTTTTGCGTCGGCGGCGTGCGCGGCCCGCGCTGATGGGGTTGATGTAAAGGAATGGTACTTGGTCTGTACAAGGCATGTTGTTGGGCGCATTGCGGAGTTATCGCGGGGCGGGGATGCGACGGAGGCATACACTCTCTCGGAGGCGGCTGGCACCCTATGCGGCAACCCACTCCGGGGATTTGGAGGCCGGATCAAGATGGCGGTGGCCGGCGAGGATGGCCTGCTAGTCAGACTTAGATTTGAGCTTTGGGGCGAAGGTCAGGCGGCACCTGGACTTGTTATCGAAGACCGTTGGACACCGCGGGGAAACCTGACCAACAGCAACGGCGACTGGCTGCTCAACTGGAACGGCAGCGGCAGTGGCGTGACGAGGCAAAGATCGAAGCATGTCGCAACCCGTATGCTCCGGCTTCCGTAGGTTGTGATCCGGATAGACCTACCGGAAACGAAACAGTGGAGAAGGCCAGAGCCCGTAGAGCCAGAGAACTAGCGGACTGGAAGGCGAAGTGCAGGACAGGGCAGCTCTTGGGCAAGAACGACGGCCAGTGTCCATGATCGGCCAACCAGATTTCAAACTGATGCAGCACCCGCTTATCGGCTTGTTTGCGGCCTGCCTGGCAGCCGGCTACTCTTGCCGACGAAAACGCGGAGGGCGGCATGAGTGTTGTGCTGGGAGCGATCGCCGACGATTTCACCGGCGCGACCGATCTCTGCAACACGCTCGTGCGGCGCGGCATGAAGACCGTGCAGCTGATCGACGTGCCCGGCGGCAGCGCACCGGCACCCGATGCCGAGGCGGTCGTCATCGCGCTCAAGAGCCGCACGATCCCGCCCGGCGAGGCAGTGGGGATGAGCCTCGAGGCCTTGGCTTGGCTGCGGCAGGCCGGCGCGCGGCAAATCCTGTTCAAATACTGCTCGACCTTCGACTCTACCGACGCCGGCAATATCGGCCCGGTCGCCGAGGCGCTGCTCGACGCGCTCGGCAGCGGCTTCACCCTTTACTGCCCCGCCTTCCCCGAGGCCGGGCGCACGATCTTCAGGGGCTATTTGTTCGTCGGCGACGTGCTGCTGTCGGAATCCGGGATGAAGGACCACCCGCTGACGCCGATGCGCGACCCTTCGCTGGTGCGGGTGCTGCAGCGCCAGAGCCGCGGCAAGGTCGGGCTCGTCGAGCACCGGACCGTGGCGCAAGGGCCGCTGGCCATCGCCGCCGCCTTTGCTGCGCTGAAGCAGGACGGTTTCCGCCACACCGTCGTCGATGCGATCGCCGACCGCGACCTCGAAGCGATCGGCGAGGCGGCGAAGGATTTCGCCCTCATCACCGGCGGGTCGGGGATCGCGCTCGGCCTGCCGGAGAATTTCCGTAGCCAGGGGCTGATCGGCGACGGCGGCGGCGCCGATGTGCTGCCGCGGATCGGCGGCACGGCGGCGGTGCTGTCGGGATCGTGCTCGCACGCGACCCTGGGCCAGGTCGCGCACATGCGCGAGCGCGCGCCGGTGTTCGCCATCGACCCGCTCGCGGCCGCGGCGGGACAGAACGTGGCCGAGGCGGCGCTGTCCTGGGCGGACGACAAGCTCGGCGACCAGCCGATCCTCTTCGCCGCGACGGCGCCGCCCGACCAGGTCGCCGCGGCCCAGGAAAAGCTCGGCCGCGAGCGGGCCGGCGCGCTGGTCGAAAAGGTGATGGCCGAGATCGCGCGGGGCCTCGTCGCCCGCGGGGTGCGCCGGCTGGTCGTCGCCGGCGGCGAGACCGCCGGGGCGGCGGTGCAGGCGCTCGGGATCACCGGCCTGCGGATCGGCCGGCAGATTGACCCCGGCGTGCCGTGGACGGTCAGCCTCCCCGGCGGCGTCGGCGAACCGGCCCTCGCGCTGGCGCTCAAATCCGGCAATTTCGGCGCGCCCGATTTCTTCCTGCGCGCCTTCTCGGCTCTGGAGGAAGCGACGCGATGACCTTCAGCCCCCACCCCAACCCTCTCCCGCAAGCGGGGGAGGGAGAAGAAGAGCAAGCGGCACAGCGAACCCCCTCCCCCGCAAGCGGGAGAGGGTTGGGGTGGGGGCTGGCGCAATGACCGACGCCAAGGCCCGCGAGGCGATCTGCACTTTGGGCGCCTCCATCTTTAATCGGGGGCTCACCGCCGGCTCGTCGGGCAATATCAGCGTGCGGGTCGAGGGCGGCTGGCTGATGACCCCGACCAACGCCTCGCTCGGCCGGCTCGACCCGGCGCGGCTGTCAAAGCTCGACGACAGCGGCGCCCTCGTCGGCGGCGACGCGCCGACCAAGGAAAGCTTTCTGCACCGCGTCATGTACGAGGAGCGCTCGGACACCGGCGCGGTCGTGCATCTGCATTCGACCCATTCGGTCGCGGTGTCGTGCCTCGCGGAGGTCGACCCGCACGACGTGCTGCCGCCGATCACCGCGTATTATGTGATGCGGATCGGGCGGCTGCCGCTGGTGCCTTACTACAAGCCGGGCGATATGGCGCTGGCCGAGGCGGTGCGTGGCTTCGCCTCGACGCACCACGCCGTGCTGCTGGCCAATCACGGGCCGGTGGTCGCCGGATCCAGCCTCGACGCCGCGGTCAACGCGGTCGAGGAGCTGGAGGAAACCGCCAAGCTCTATCTGCTGCTGCGCGGCGCCAAGACGCGCTTTCTGACCCAAGAACAAGTAAAGGATTTGCTGGGATGAACCGAGCCGCACATGCGCTTTTCGCCGCTTTTGCGGCGCTGCTCCTGCTGGCGCCGGGGTCGCGCGCCGCCGATGAAAAGCCGGGGGACAAGCCGCCGATCACCATCGGCTTCAGCATCGAGCAGACCGGCGGACTCGCCGCGGTCGGCAAGACCGGACTGCTGGCTTTCCAGATCTGGGCCGAGAACGTCAACAAGAAGGGTGGGCTGCTGGGCCGGCCGGTCAAGCTCGTCTTTTACGACGACCAGAGCAACCCGGCCAACGTTCCCGGCACCTACACCAAGCTGATCGACATCGACAAGGTCGACCTGATCGTCTCCAGCTACGCCACCAACCTGGTCGCGCCGGCGATGCCGATCGTCATGCAAAAGAACCGGCTGTTCTTCGGCCTGTTCGCGCTCGGCATCAATGTCGAGTTCCACTACCCGAAATACTTCTCGATGCTGGTGTTCGGCCCCGATCCAAAACCGACCTTCTCGAAAGGCTGGTTCGAGGTCGCGATGGCGCAGAACCCCAAGCCGAAGACCATCGCGCTGGTCACCGCCGACGCCGAGTTCGGCCGCAACGCGCTTGATGGCGCGCGCCAGAACGTCAAGGAGGCGGGGCTGCAGATAGTCTACGACCGCGCCTATCCGCCGACGACGCTCGACTACACGCCGATCGTGCGCGCGGTGCAGGCGGCCAACCCCGATATCGTCTATGTCGCGTCATACCCGCCCGACACGGTGGGCATCCTGCGGGCGGTCAGCGAGATCGGCTACAAGCCCAATTTCCTCGGCGGCACGATGGTCGGCACCGCCGCGGCGGCGTTCCGCACCCAGCTCGGGCCGCTGTTGAACGGCGTGGTCGTCGGCGAGAACTGGGAGCCGGCGAAGACGATGGACTTCCCCGGCATCTGGGATTTCCTCAAGCAGTACCAGCCCAAGGCAGTGGCCGAGGGCATCGACCCGCTCGGCTACTTCCTGCCGCCCTTCGCCTACGCCGAGATGCAGGTGCTGGAGGAGCGATCACCAAGACCGGCGGCCTCGACGAGACCAAGCTCGCCGACTACATCCACAGCCATCCGTTCAAGACCGTGGTCGGCGAGATCAATTTCGGCCCCGATGGCGAATGGACCAAGCCGCAGAACCTGTTCGTCCAGTATCACGGCATCAAGTCGAACGACATCGAGCAGTTCCGCGACGATTCGCATATTACCATCCTCTACCCGCCGCAATTCAAGACCGGCGAGCTGCTCGTCCCGTTCACCAAGGCGGGGGAGTAAGTCAAACCGAAGTTAACCAAAAATGCCCTCCCCCGGGCTTGGCCCGGGGGCCCACGTCTTATTCCAGACCGCGGAAACGGAAGGCGTGGATGGCCGGGTCTAGCCCGGCCAAGGGGATGTTTTTTGAGACGTCGGCGTCACTTCATCCGCGCGAAATAATCCTCGTACGGGATGTCGTTGCTGATCAGCACCCCGCCGTCGACATCGAGGGCGATGCCGGTGACCATGCTGGCGGCGGGGCTGGCGAGGAACAGCACCGCGTCGGCGATGTCCTCGGGCTCGACCATGCGGCCAAGCGGGATCTTCTTCGCCCGCTGCGCCTTCTGCTCCGGGCTCGGCGCGGCGCCGGCGAACGGGGTCGCGGTCGGGCCGGGGCAGACCGCATTGACCCGGATATGGTCAGGCGCCAGCTCGTAGGCAGCGTGGCGGGTGAGGCCGAGCACCCCAGCTTTCGACGCCGAGTAATTGGCGCCCCCGCCGAACGAAATGCGCCGCCCGGCGATCGACGCGATGTTGACGATCGCGCCGCCGCCCTTCGCCTTCATGTGCGGCAGCACCGCCTGGATGCCGTTAAAGGTGCCGCCGAGGTTGACCCCGATCACCCGGTCCCACTCGGCCGCGGTCATCGTGCCCAGCGTCTTCTGGGTGATCGTGCCGGCGCAATTGACCAGCACGTCGATCCCGCCCGAGGCCGCCGCGATCTCGCCGGCGAGCCGCACCCAGCCCGGCCCGTCCGCCACGTCGAGCGTATGCCCCGCGGCCTTGGCGTTGTGGCCGATCTCGGCCGCGACCCGCTCCGCCGCCGCGCCGTCGCGGTCGATGACGTGGACATTGGCGCCGGCCGCCGCGAACTGGCGGCAGCTCGCCGCGCCGATGCCGCTGCCGCCGCCGGTGACCAGCACTGTCTTTCCCGAGAAATCGGCCATCTGTTCCCTCCTGCATGACGCTGTCGGGATCATAGCGCGGTGAAGCGGCGCTCACGATCCGCTATGCTGCCGAGCCAGGGAGACCGCCGATGACCTACGCCGCACCGCTCGCCGATATGCGCCTCGTGCTCGACGCGGTGGGCGGTCTCGATGCCAATGCGGCCGAGATCGCCGACGCGGTGCTGAGTGAGGCGGCCAAATTCGCCGAGAACGGGCTGGCGCCGCTGAACCAGACCGGCGACCGCATCGGCAGCGTTCTCGAAAACGGGATCGTGCGCACCCCGCCCGGATTTCGCGACGCCTATCGGCAGTATGTCGATGCCGGCTGGAACGCGGTGACCTGCGCGCCCGAGATCGGCGGCCAGGGATTGCCGCTGGCGCTGGCGGTGCCGCTGACTGAGATGTGGATCTCGGCCTGCAGGGGCTGGGCGCTGTGCCCGTTGCTCAACCACGGCGCCATCGACATGCTGTCGGCGCACGGCTCGCCGGAGCAGAAGCGGCTCTACCTCGGCAGACTGGTGTCGGGCGAGTGGCCGGGCACGATGAACCTTACCGAGCCGCAGGCCGGCTCCGACCTCGGCGCGCTGAAGACCCGCGCGGCGCCGGCGAGCGACAAGCGCTGGGGCGAGCATTACCGGATCACCGGGCAAAAGATCTTCATCACCTACGGCGACCACGATTTCAGCGACAACATCATCCACATGGTGCTGGCGCGACTGCCCGACGCGCCGCCGGGGAGCCGCGGCATCTCGCTGTTCCTGGTGCCGAAATTCTTGCTCGACGACGACGGCAAGCCGGGCGAACGCAACGACGTGCGCACGCTCAGGCTAGAGGAAAAGCTTGGCATCCACGCCTCGCCCACTTGCGTGCTTTCGTATGGCGAGGACGGGGGCGCCATCGGCTGGCGCATCGGCGAGCCGCATCGCGGGCTCGAGCCGATGTTTACGATGATGAACAGCGAGCGCCTGCTGGTCGGGGTGCAGGGCGTCGCCATTGCCGAGCGCGCCTACCAGACCGCGCTCGCCTATGCCCGCACACGCGTGCAGGGCCAGCCCATCGGCATGCCGCGCGCCCAGGGGGTTGACGCGGCGACCCTGCCGATCGTCCATCACCCCGACGTGCGCCGGATGCTGCTGTCGATGCGCGCCGGGGCCGAGGCCGGCCGCGCCCTGGCCTACTACGCCGCCGCGGTGATCGACCAGTCGCGCGGCGCGGCCGACGACAAGGCCCGCTTCCGCGCCCAGCGCCGCGCCGACCTGCTGATCCCGGTGGTCAAGGCGTGGTGCAGCGACCTCGGCATCGAGATCGCCTCGACCGGCGTCCAGGTGCATGGCGGCATGGGCTATATCGAGGAAACCGGGGCCGCGCAGCACCTGCGCGACGCGCGCATCGCCGCCATCTACGAGGGCACCAACGGCATCCAGGCCGGCGATTTGGTCGGCCGCAAGCTAACCCGCGACAAGGGCGAGGCGGCGGGCGAGCTGTTCGCCGAGATCGAAGCGGGGTTGGCGGAATTGTCGGGGGCCGGGCTGGCACCGATCCGCGCCCGGTTGGCCGAGGGGCTGGCGGCGCTCACCGACGCCACCGCCTATCTGGTCGAGGCCGACCCGGCGGAAGCCGCCGCGGGTGCCGTGCCCTACCTCAACCTGTTCGGCACGGTGATGGGCGGCTGGCTGATGGCGCGGCTGGCGCATACCACCCACGTTGGCAACCACCCGCTCGCCGCGGCAAAGCGCGCCACCGCGAACTTCTATGCCGAGCACTACCTCGCCCGGGCACCGAGCTACCTGCCGGCGATCAAGGGCGGCGCCACCGTCGTCGGGTTCGACCCAGATCAGTTGTAGGGCCTCCCACAAGCCCCGATGTCCCCCTCCATACCATCCCAGCGAAGACGAAGGCCGGGGCCCACAGCAGAAATGGATGGCATTAGAGAAGGTAGCCAGCGTCAGCGCGAAACGGAGCGGCGTGCGTGACTGTCGCGCCATCGCTGCGGGTCGACAACATCCGGCTCGGCATCCTCTACATGGTCGCGTCGGTGTTCCTGTTCTCGATCCAGAACGCGATCGGCAAGTGGCTGGCACAGAGCTACCCGATCCCAATGCTGGTGTTCTTCCGCAGCTTTGTCGCGCTGCTGCCGTCGTTCCTCTTGGTGATGCACGCCGGCGGCCCGCGGATCATGCGCACCAACCGGTTGGGCGCCCAGTTCGGCCGCGCGGTGATCTGGGGCGGGTCGAACGTCGCCTCGTTCTTTGCCTATCACCTGCTGCCGCTGGCCGACGCGGTGGCGCTGACCTTTGCCGCGCCGCTGTTCCTGACGGCGCTCTCCTACCCGATCATCAAGGAGCGGGTCAGCCGCGAGCGCTGGATCGCGGTCAGCGTCGGCTTTGTCGGGGTGCTGGTGATGGCGCACCCGAGCGGCGCCGGCAGCGTGCTCGGAGTCGGCGGCGCGATCGCCTGCGCGGTGTGCAACGCCGTCGGCACCCTGACGGTGCGCGACCTGTGCCGCACCGAGCATTCAGCCTCGATCGTCACCTGGACGGCGATCTTTATGACCCTGCTGGCGTTGCCGGCGCTGCCGTTCTACTGGGTGACGCCGAGCCCCATAGATTTCCTGCTGTTCTGCTCGATCGGGCTGATCGGCGGCGTGTCGCAATACTGGACGACCCTGGCGCTCAGCTATGCGCCCGCCGCGGCGGTGTCGCCGTTCAACTACACCGCCCTGATCTGGGGCTCGATCATCGGCTTTGTCGTGTGGAGCGACCTGCCGACCCCGCCGATCATCGCCGGCGCCGCGATCGTGACGTTGACCGGGCTTTACCTGTTGCGCTCGGAGAACCGGCAGCGGGCGAGCCAGCGCAGTAGGATGGGTTGAGCACCGCGAAACCCATCGCCGGCCCGCAGAGAAGGTGGGTTTCGCGCTGCTCAACCCACCCTACAATGACGTCCAGGGCTACTCCGCGGCTTGCGGCATCGACTTGATGTCGGTCGAGTATTTGAGGTGCACCGGGCTGTTGAGCTGGAACGGGTCTTTCAGGCCCAGCTCTTCGCCGATCTCGCGCATCGCCGGCATGACCTCCTGGCCGAGCAGCCGGATGCAGGTGCGCGCATCGGCGTCGCTGACCGAGCCGTCATTGCCCCAGATGCCATAGATGCTCGGGCGCGTTTCCTCGAGCACGCGGCGGATTTTGGGGATGACCGTCTTCGGCGTGCCGAAGAAGACGCGGCCGTCGGCGACCTGCTGCTCGAAGGTCGGCCGGCCGCGTGGGTTCTCCGCCCGGCCAACCGCGAACTCGACAAAGTTGCGGCGCAGCGCGGGCGAGAAATAGCCCGACGGGTTCGCCCACACCGGATGCGCCAGCCCGGTGAACTCGCCCTGCATCCACAGGAACTGGCGGGCGTTGCGCTCGGCCTTTTCCTCGCTGTCGGAGACGTGGATTTGCTGCAGGTAGCCGCGGTTCTCCGGGCCCGACTCGTAGCCGACCTCGCGCGCCACCTCGTCATAGATTTTCCAGATGCCCTTAGTCGCCTCGATCGAGGTGTTGAGCGCGATGTACGGATAGCGCTGTTTGGCCGCCCAGATGATCGTCTCCTTCGACAGCACACCCGGGATCCAGACGCGCGGATACGGCTTTTGCAACGGCACCGCCCACGGGTTGACGACGCGGTGCTGGAAGTGGGTGCCCTCCCAGCGGAACGGGCCTTGCCGCGACCAGGCCGCGGTGACCAAGTCGTGCGCCTCCTCGAACCGCTCCCGGTTGAAGGCTGGGTTGACGCCGGTGGCGAGCTGCTCCTGCCCGCCGCCGCGGACAAAACCCGATACCAGCCGGCCTTTCGAGATCATGTCGATCATCGCCAGCTCTTCGGCGAGCCGCACCGGGTTCTCGGCCAGCGGCAGCGGGTTGCCGAGCAGGACGATTTTGGCCTTCTTGGTCACCGCGGCGAGGATCGAGGCGAAGACGTTGCACTTGGCCTGCATGCAGAACGGCGCATTATGGTGCTCGTTCAGCATGAAGCCTTCGACGCCCTGCTCCTCGGCGTAGATATAATGCTCGAGGTACCGGTTATAGAGCTCGCTGCCGGCGACCGGGTCGAAGTGCTTGTTCGAGAACATCAGCGCGGTGTGGCCGGCTTCCAGCCCGATATCGGCGGGATAGGCGGACATCGGCTGCTCGGTGAAATACATCACATGCATGGCGGTCTCCTCTGCATCTCCCTCTCCCCCTAAAGGGCGGAGAGGGCAACAAAGCGCTAATTCTCTTCGACGAAGCTGGTGACGAGGCGGGCGAGCGCGTCGGGCTGCTCCATGTCGACGCAATGCCCCGACGCGCCGATAATCTCCAACCGCGCGTTGGGCAGCGATTTCGCGTAAAGCTCGCCGGCGCTGCGCGGCACGATCTGGTCGTCGTCGCCCCAGACCACGAGGGCCGGCGACCTGACCCCGCCGAGCAGATGCGGCAGGGTGGGGCTGTACATGTACGGCTTCCAGGCGACGCGGAAGCTCATCTCGCGGCAGAGATCCCAATCGACCAGTTGATCGGTCGACACCTCGCCGTAGTTGCGTTCGAACGCCTTGGGATCGTGGAACCCGGCCTGGGCATAGTCGATATAGCTGACGATCGCCTGGTCCTTGATCTCGCCCTCGGGCGGTTTAACGCCCATCGCGCCGACCAGCACGATGCGGTGAAAGTCGCGCGGCGCCAGCGCCGCCATCTCCGCCGCGATCCAGCCGCCAAAGCCAAGCCCGACCAGGCTGGCGCGCTCGATCCCGAGCTCGGCCAGCAGCCATTGATAGAGCGCGGCGATGTCGCGCGGATGGCGCAGCCACTGCGCCCGCTCGGATTTGTCGCCAAAGCCGGGGTGGATCGGCACGACGACGTCGAATTTGGCCGACAGCGCCTCGTAGAACGGCAGCTTGTCGAGGGTGCCGATATCGTGATGCAGCACCAGCACCGGCCGGCCGCTGCCGCCGCGCCCGACCGTCAGCTTCAGCCCGCCCAAATCGATGTTCTGCTCGCTCCACCCGGCCATCGCCACTTCCCTCGCTGACTGATGATAAGGTTAGCCATGCTTTTGCCCGCGCCGCAACCTGCGAGCCGCGCAAGGCCGCTTGCGCGAGGCTCAACCCTCCCAACCCTGCGCCGCATCGATCAGCACCGCGCACAGCCAGCGCGCGTAAGACCGCCGTACCAGCACCCGGTAGCTCGGCGCATCGCTTAGCTGGTCGAGGATCACCGGCACGCGATGCAGCAGGGTCTGGGCGCATTGGCCGGCGCGAAAGACGCGCGGATGCAGGTCGAGCCCGCAGCCGGTCTCGAGCAGCGCCCGCGCCCGCGGCCCGGCGATCTGGACGATAGCGCGGCTCGACGACAGATCGGTGACCGCGGCGCGGCGACGCTCGACCGCGCGCTTCAGCCGCGGCAACAGGTCGGACGCCGCGCCCTCGACGACGACGAGCCATTCGTCGGGGCCGAGCCACAGCATCCGCGTCGGCCCCATCGCCGCCACCCGGTTCCGCTCAAGCGGCAACGGCAATCCCGCGAGGTAGGCCGGATGTGGCGGCCGCAGCCGCAGGCCGATCTGCCGCGCCGGCAACAGCTCGGTCAGCTCGACCTGGCCCGGCTTGGCCCAGGGCAAACCCAGCTCAGCCATCGCGGCGCAAGCCTTCGGGGTCGTAGAACACCGGAGAGCAGATTCGCGCCGCGACCGCGCGGCCGGCATGCCAAGCCCAGACCGCCTCGCCGTGCCGGGCGCGCCCGCCCTGCACCAAGGCCAGCGCAAAGCCGCGGCCGATGCGGGCGCCGAAATAGCTCGACGTGACATGGCCGACCATCGTGGTCGAGCGGGGCGCGGCGACGATCTGCGCGCCCTCGGCCAGCACCATATTGGGATCGTCCGGCAACAAACCGACGAGCTGCTTGCGGTCGGCGCGCGCGGTATCGGGCCGCGACAGCGAGCGGCGGCCGAGGAAGTCTGCGTCCTTCACCGCAAAGCCGAGATCGAGCGGGGTCACCGAGCCATCGGTCTCCTGGCCGACGACGACGTAGCCCTTCTCGGCGCGCAGCACATGCATCGCCTCGGTGCCGTAAGGGATGATGCCATGCGGCTCGCCCGCCGCGATCAGCTGTCGCCACAGATCGAGGCCGGCCGACGCCGGCACGTTGATCTCGTAGCTGAGCTCGCCGGCAAAACCGATGCGGAAGATGCGGGCCGGAATGCCGGCGATTTCGGCCTCGCGCATCGACATGAAGGGGAAGGCCGCCAGATCGAGACCCGGCGCCAGCGCGGCCAACACGCCGCGCGCGGCCGGCCCGGCCAAGGTGGCGTTGGCCCATTGCTCGGTCAGCGAGGTGCAGAACACGTCGAGCTCCGACCATTCCGTCTGCAGCCATTCCTCGAACCAGTCGAGCACCGCGCCGGCATTGCCGGTGGTGGTGGTGACGAGGAAACGGTCAGGGCCGAGCCGGGTGCCGACCCCGTCGTCGAACACCATGCCGTCCTCGCGGCACATCACCCCATAGCGGCAGCGCCCGATGTCGAGGGTCTGCCAGCGGTTGATGTACATGCGGTCGAGGAACCGCGCCGCATCCGGCCCCGACACCTCGATCTTGCCGAGGCTCGAGGCGTCGAACAGTGTCACGCCATCGCGCGCGGCGAGGCATTCGCGCCGCACCGCCTGCTTCATGCTTTCGCCGGGGCGCGGGTAATAGCGCGGCCGCTTCCACTGGCCGACATCCTCGAACACCGCACCGGCGGCGACATGCCAGTCGTGCATCGGCGACATCCGCACCGGATCGAACAACTCCCCCCGTTCGCGCCCGGCGAGGAGGCCAAACCCGACCGGCACGTAAGGCGGGCGGAACGTCGTCGTGCCGGTCTCGGCAATGGCCCGGCCGAGCGTCTGCGACAACAGCGCCAGGCCCGCGACATTGCCGGTCTTGCCCTGGTCGGTGCCCATGCCGAGCGTGGTCCAGCGCTTGACGTGCTCGATCGTGGTGAAGCCCTCTTGCGCAGCAAGCGCGATATCGGCGGCGGTGACGTCGTTGTGCAGGTCGACAAAGCTGTTGCGCCCGTGATCGCCGGGGATCAGCCACAGGGCCTGCGGCGGCGCTTCGGCGTTGGCCGCGATTTCGGGCAAGGCGATCTCGACGGCAGGAAAGCCGCACGCCGCGGCGGCGCGGGCGCCGGCCTCCGCGCCCTCGGCGAGGCAGGCGGCAAGGCCGAAGCTGCCCCGCGCCGCGCCGACCGGCTCCAGCCCCGCATCGGCCGCATCCGGCACAAAGGCGGCAAGGCTCTCGTCATAGCGCAGCCGGCCCTTGGTGTGAGCAAACAGGTGAACCGCAGGGTTCCGGCCGCCCGAGACGGCCAGCAGGTCGCAGGCGATCTGTGTGGTCTTGCCGCCGGCGAGCGGACGGATCGTCACCCGGCGCAAGCCGCGCCGACCCGTAGTGACGATCACCGCATGCCCAAGATAGAGCGCGATCCCATCCGCCAGCGCCCGCGCCGCCAAACCCGGCTCAGCGCGCAGATCGACGATCGCCGCGACCTCGACCCCCGCCGCTTTCAGCGCCGCGGCGGCGTGATAGGCGTCGTCATTGTTGGTGAACAGCACCGCCCGGCGGCCCGGCGTCACGGCAAAGCGGTTGACATAGCTCTCGACGGCGCCGGCCAGCATCACCCCCGGCCGGTCGTTGCCGGGAAACACCAGCGGCCGTTCGATCGCCCCGCTCGCCAGTACGACGCGACGGGCGCGGATGTGCCACAGAAGCTGCCGCGCGCCGCGCTCGACCGCCATCAGGTAGTTGCCGTCGTAGCGGCCGAAGACGGCCGTGTCGTTCAGCACGCGGGTGTCGGCAAGCGTCGCCAGCTCGGCCTCGGCGGCAGCAAGCCAGCCGGGCTCGATCTCCCCGGGCCGGCGCAACAGACTGCCGCCCAGCTCGCCATCGGTCTCGGCCAGGATCACCCGCGCGCCGCTGCATCCCGCCGCCAGCGCCGCCCCCAGCCCGGCCGGGCCGCTGCCCACCACGAGCACGTCGCAATGCGTATGGGTCTTGTCGTAGCGCGCCCGATCCGGCTCGCGCGGTGCGCGACCCAAGCCCGCCATGCGGCGCAGCAACGGCTCCCACAGGCGCTGCCACGCCGCCTGCGGGCGGATGAACATCTTGTAGTAAAACCCGGCCGGCAGCAGCGGTGCGATCCCCCCCGCGGCCGCCCCCGCGTCGAAGCGCACCGTGGGCCAGGCATGCTGGGCGGTCGCGACCAGGCCGTGGTAAAGGGCGATCTCGGTGGCGCGGCGGTTCGGCTCGTCCCCCATTTGGACCAGCGCCGACGGCTCTTCGGAGCCGGCGGAAAAAATCCCGCGCGGCCGGTGGAACTTGAAGCTGCGCCCGACCAGCCGCACCCCGTTCGCCAGCAGCGCCGAGGCCAGCGTATCGCCGGGGTGACCCTCGTAGCGCCTGCCGTCGAAGTGAAAACTCAGGGTCCGGCCGCGGTCGATCCGGCCGCCCTCTGCCAGGCGGAATTCCTGGGTCACGGGTCGCCGCCGAAATCGGCCTTGTCGGGGGGCTGCTCGCCGATCTTGTAGACCGCGATGATCCGGTGCGAGGCGGTGTCGCGCAGCAGGTTGAACCAGCGCCGGCAGCCGGCCTGATGCACCCAGCGCTCGGCGAAAACCCCCTTCGGGTTGCTGCGCATGTAGAGGTAATCCGCCCAGGCCGCATCATCGAGCTGAGCCGGTTCGGCCGCACGGGAAATATGCGCCTCCCCGCCATAGCGAAACTCAGTTTCGTCGCGCTCGCCGCACCAGGGGCAAGGGATCAGGAGCATGGCCCCGTGCTAATCGGCAAGTGCGCGCTGGACCGCATCCGGCTCGCGCTCGATGACGCGCAGAAAGGCGCGGGCGGCGCCGTCCGGTCGCCGACGACCCTGCTCCCAATTCTGCAAGGCATCCAATTTGAAGCCGAACTGCGCAGCGAACTCGCCTTGCGACAGACCGAGCCGCTTGCGGATCGCCGCAACGTCGACCTCGGTGGGAACATGCGCGACAAAGCCGTCGCGCGCGCCTCGGGCATAGGCAAGCGCCTGGCTTGCACCGCGCAGAATGCTTTGACCTCCCTTGGACATGTCAGCCCGCTCCCTTCCGATACTCTGCAGCCAATTCCGCGAGGGTCCGCCGCAACTCGTTCCGTTCCGCCTTGCTTAGGTTCGCCCTGTCGCCCTTCCCGAATACCGCCAGCAGAAACACCGGAGCATGCGGTCCACCGTAATAGGTGATGGCCCGCGCTCCGCCGCGCTTGCCTTTGGATTTCGCACCCCAGCGCAACTTGCGCGCGCCACCAGTGCCTTGCATCAAATCGCCGGCCGAGGGATTGGCGGCGAGAAAATCGATCAGATTCCGTCGCTCCCGATCCGTCAGTATGTGTCGTGCACCACCGACGAACTCCGGTGTCTCAACCACGGTATGCAGGGCCACGGGCATTCGTACTATACGCCAATGGCGGATATCAGCAACATTTTCGACTTAGTGTGCCACGGCGGCGGCGCCGTGCTCGTCGACGAGCGCGCCGGTGGCGAAGCGGTCGAGCGCGAACGGCGCGGCGAGCGGGTGCGGCTCGTCTTTAGCGATTGTGTGAGCGAAGACGTGGCCGGCGCCCGGGGTGGCCTTGAACCCGCCAGTGCCCCAGCCGCCGTTCATGTAAAGCCCGGCGACCGGCAGCTTGCCGATGATCGGCGAGGCGTCGGGCGACACGTCGACGATGCCCGCCCACGACCGCAGCATTTTCAGCCGCGAGAACATCGGGAACAGCTCGAGCGCGGCCGCTATCTGCGCCTCGATGATCGGGAACGAGCCGCGCTGGGCGTAGGAGTTGAAGGCGTCGATCCCGGCGCCCATCACCAGTTCGCCCTTGTCCGACTGGCTGACGTAGACGTGCACGGTGTTCGACATCACGACGCAGTCGAGCACCGGCTTTACCGGCTCCGACACCAGTGCCTGCAGCGGGTGGCTTTGCAGCGGCAGGCGCACCCCGGCCATCGCCGCCAGCACCGAAGAGTGCCCGGCGGCGCAGATCGCGACCTTGTCGGCGACGATCGTGCCGCGCGTGGTCTCGATCTCGCCGACCCGGCCGCTTTGGGTGCGGATCGCGGTCACCTCGCAATTCTCGACGATGTCGACGCATCGCGCGTCGGCGGCGCGGGCATAGCCCCAGGCAACCGCGTCGTGCCGCGCCACCCCGCCGCGCCGCTGCAAGGTCGCGCCCAGCACCGGGTAACGCGCCGACTTGTCGATGCTGAGGATCGGGCAGAAGCGCTTGACCGCCTCCGCCTCCAGCCATTCGGCGTCGATGCCGTTGAGCCGGTTGGCGTTGACCCGCCGCACCCCTTCGCGCACGTCGCCCAGCGTATGCGCCAGGTTCAGCACCCCGCGCTGCGACAGCATGAGATTGAAGTTGAGCTCGGCCGAGAGGCCCCCCACAGCTTCAACGAATGCTCGTAGAGCCGGGCGCTTTGGTCCCACAGATAGTTCGAGCGGATGATCGTGGTGTTGCGCCCGGTATTGCCGAGCCCGATCGGCCCTTTCTCCAGCACCGCGACATCGCGGATGCCGTGTTCCTTGGCGAGGTAATAGGCGGTGGCCAGCCCGTGCCCGCCGCCGCCGATGATGACGACAGCATAACGCGGCTTCGGGCTCGCCTTGCGCCACAGCGGCTGCCAGCCGCGATGCCGGCCGAGCGCGTGCCGCGCCAGCGCGGCAAAGGAATAGCGCTGCATCCTCTCAGGCTAGAGGAATTCAGGCCGGGACCGAATCCGCAATCGCGGCTTCCGGCAGGCTCGCTCCGAGGGAAGCGGCGACGCCCGCCTGCCAGGCGATGTAGAAGGCAAAGACACCGGCCGCCTGCCACTCGGTGACCATCGGGACGAATAGGCCGAGCCCGGCGGCGACCGCGATCGACGGCCGCGGGTCGGCGACGGGCATGAACATCGCCGTGGCGCCGGCCAGGATCGTGCCGCCGACGGCGCCGCCGATCCCGCCGGCCAGCGCGATCGGCAGGTCGAAGGTGCGGATGTCGATCGCCGACGACAGCGGGTCCGACAACCCGACGCAGACGAAGACCGCGAGCGCATTGCCGATCACCGAGGCGATCACAAAACCGAAGCCGACACCGGGGTCGAACCGCCCGCGCCAGCGCTCCACCCCGGCAAAGACGATCCCGAACACCAGCCCCGGGAACAGGTAGAAGGCACCGTCGATGCCGTT
>JBBRPG010000064.1:0-19716 GCA_038228485.1 Alphaproteobacteria bacterium | reverse complement strand
GGGCGCATTGTGAGGCCAATTGTCGCGCAGCACGGCGGCGGCCTCCTCGCCCGCCTCAAATCCGACTGGGCCGCGATCGCCGGCCCCGATCTGGCGGCGGCGACCTGGCCCGAGGCGCTGGCGCGCGGCGGCACCCTGAAGCTGCGGGTCGCGCCGGTGCAGGCGCTGGCGATTCAGCACCGCTCGCACCGCGTCATCGAGCGCATCAATCTGTTTTTCGGCCGCGCCGTGGTCGAGCGGCTGGCGCTGATCCAGGGGCCGCTCCCGTTGCCGCCGCCGCCCCCGCCGCCGTCGGCGCGTCCGCTCGCGCGCGGTGAGGAAACCGCGCTCGACCGCCAGCTCGACGGCATTTCCGATCCTGAGCTGCGCGCCGCGCTCGACCGGCTGGGGCGCTCGGTGATCGGTGCCTCGGAGCCATAGCGCGGCATCCGGCGGCAGGCATTGCAGGAGCGGATCGAACTCTCTAAAATCAACATCTGGTAGATAGGACCGGGTCAATGCGGGAAATCTTGTTTGCACTGGCGGCGCTGTTCTCCCTGACAGCGCCGGTATTCGCCCAGGCTCCGGCCGCGACGCAGGCGGCCACGCTGGCCCCCGGCGCCGAGGACCGGGTTCTCGGCAAGGCCGACGCGCCGGTCACCATCGTCGAATACGCCTCGCTGACCTGCCCGCATTGCCGGCATTTCGACGAGGAGGTGCTGCCCAAGCTCAAGGCGAAATGGATCGACACCGGCAAGGCCAAGCTGGTGTTCCGCGACTATCCGCTCGACGAGCCGGCGCTGCGCGCGGCGATGGTGGCGCGCTGCGCCCCGCCCGAGCGCTATTTCGGCTTTATCGACGCAATCTTCGCCGGGCAGGAGCAATGGGCGGTGGCCTCCGACTACAAGGCGGCGCTGGCGCGAATCGCGCTGCTCGGCGGCATCGGCAAGGAGAAGTTCGCCGCCTGCATCGACGACAAGGCGATCGAGAACAAGGTTATCGCCAGCCGCCTCGTCGCCACGCAACAGCTCAACGTCAGCTCGACCCCGACCTTCTTCATCAACGGCGCCAAGTTCGACGGCGCGCCGACCGAGGAAGACTTGGACAAGGCGCTCGCCCGCGCCGCGGGGTCGTGACCGCCCGATGCAGGTAGAGCGCCTCCGCCTTTCCGGCTTCAAATCGTTTGTCGATCCGACCGAGCTGGCGATCGAGCCGGGGCTGACCGGCATTGTCGGCCCCAACGGCTGCGGCAAGTCGAATTTGGTCGAGGCGCTGCGCTGGGTGATGGGCGAGGCGTCGGCGCGCCGGCTGCGCGGCGGCGAGATGGACGACGTGATCTTCGCCGGCTCGGCGACGCGGCCCGCGCGCAACATCGCCGAGGTGTCGCTGACCATCGACAATGCCGACCGCGAGGCGCCGTTCGCCTTCAACGACCGTGAGGCGATCGAGATCGTCCGCCGCATCGACCGGGGCAGCGGCTCGGCCTATCGCCTCAACGGCCGCGAGGCCCGCGCCCGCGACGTGCAACTGCTGTTCGCCGACGCCGCGACCGGCGCGCATTCGGGCGGGCTGGTGAGCCAGGGGCGAATCGGCGCGCTGATCGCCGCCAAGCCGAGCGAGCGCCGCGCGCTGCTCGACGAGGCTGCCGGCACCGCCGGGCTGCACGCCCGCCGCCACGAGGCCGAGCTCAAGCTCAAAGGCGCCGAAGAGAATTTGCTGCGGCTCGACGACATGATCGCGACGATGGCGGCGCAGCTCGACGGGCTGCGCCGCCAGGCGCGCCAGGCGCAGCGCTATCGCCGCCTGTCGGAGGCGATCCGCCGCACCGAGGCGCGGCTGCTCGAAGCGCGCTGGCGCGACGCGCTGGCCGACGCCGAGCGCATCGCCGGCGAATTGCGCGAGGCCGAGCGCGCGGTCGCCGCCGCGACCGAAGCCGCGGTCGCCGCCGAGCGCCGTCGCGCCGCCGCGGACGAGGCGCTGCCGCCGCTGCGGCTTACCGAGGCCGCCGCCTCGGCCGCCTTGCACCGCATCACGCATGCCCGCGAGGCGCTGGAGCAGGAATTGGCCCGCCTGGCCGCGGCGCGGCAGGAGGCGGCGCAGCGTCAGGGTCATCTCGCCGGCGACATCGCCCGCGAGGACGAGCACGTCGCCGACGCCGATGCGGCCATCGCCCGCCTTGCCCACGAGCGCCAAGGGCTGGAACGCGATGCCGGCGACCCGAAGGCCCGCGCCGCCGCTTCCGCCGAGCTCGACAAGGCCGCCGCCGAACTGGCCGCTGCCGAAATCGGGCTGCAACAGATGACCGAGGCCGCAGTCACCGGCGAGGCGCGCCGCGCCGGGCTCGAGCGCCGCCGCGCCGAGCTTGCCGAACGGCAGGCGCGGCTGAAACAGCGCCTCGACGAGAACGCCGCCCAGCGCCGCACCCTCGCGGAGGCCGCCGTGCCGCAACCGGCGATGACCGAGGCCGCGGCCAAGGTCGCGGCCGCCGGCCACCAGGTCGAAGCCGCACGCACCGCCGCTGCTGCGGCCGCCGAGCGCCTCACCGCCGCACGCGCCGCCGAAACCCGCACGGTCGACGCCGCGCGCGAGGCCGAGCGCGCCCTTGCCCGGCTCAAGGCCGAAGCCGACGCGCTCGCCAGCATCCTCATCCCCGCGCCGAAACCCGGAACCGCCGCCGACAAGCCGGCGATGCTGTCGTTGCTCTCCGTGCCGCCGGGTTACGAGGCGGCGACCGCCTCGCTGTTCGACGACGATCTCGCCGCGCCGCAGATCGCCAAGGCCGGGGATGCGCCGGCCGGCTGGCTCGACCTGCCGCCGCTCGACAAGCCGGCGGCTTTGCCCGATGGCGCCCGGCCGCTGGCCGCCGAGATCAAGGCGCCCGCCGCGCTCGCCCGCCGCCTCGGCCAAGCCGGGCTCGTCGCCAGCGAGGAAGACGGCTGGCGGTTGCAAGCGCAACTTGCCGCCGGGCAGAGCCTGGTCGACCGCGATGGGCGGCTGTGGCGTTGGGATGGATTCGCCCGCCTCGCGCCGGGCGATGGCGGCGCCGCCGAGCAATTGCGCCAGTGCAACCGGCTCGCGGCGATGACCGACGAGCTTGCCGCCGCCGAGACGGTCTCGAGCGCCGCCGAAGCCGAGGCCGCCGCCGCGCGCAGCCAGTCTCAGCAAGCCGCCGCGGGCGAGCGTGAGGCCGCCGCGGCGCTGCGCCAGGCTGAGGAAACGCTGGCCCGCTGCCGCGCCGAGGAAGCCGCCCTGTCGCGCCGTGCGCTCGACGCCGAGACCCGGGTCGCGGCGCTGACCGACGCCGCCGACAAGCTCGCCGCCGAGCTCGGTGAGATCGAGACGCAGGCAGCCGAGACCGCGCGCAATCTGGCCCAGGCGCCCAATCCGGCCCTCGCCCGCGCCGGGCTCGACGGGGCGCGGGCTCAGGCCGCCGCGGCGCGCCGGCACGAGAGCGAGGCTCACGCGGCGGTCGCGCGCCTCACCCAGGAGGCGGAGGCGCGGCAGCGCCGGCTCGACCTGATCGCCACGGAGACCGCGTCGTGGCAGCAGCGCCGTGAGCGTGCGCTGGCGCAGCGCCACATCCTAACCGAGCGCCAGACGGCGCTGGCCGCGGAAATCGCCGCCTTGGAAACGCGGCCGGCCGAAATCGCCGCCGAAATCGCGAATCTGGCGGAGACCGCCGCCAAGGCGGCCGCCGACCACTGCGCCGCCGCCGATGCGCTGGCCCTCGGCGAGACCCGGCTGCGCGCCGCCGCAGATGCCGCCCGCGAGGCCGAACGGGTCTTGTCCGCCGCGCGTGAGGAGCGCGCCCGCGCCGAGGTTCGCCGCGACAGCGCGGCGGCGATGCTGACCCGGCTGCGCGAGGAAATCCGCGAGCGGCTCGAAACCCTGCCCGAAGCGCTCGCCGAGCTGGCCGAGGACGGCGAGACGGTGCCGTCGCCGGCCGAGCTCGATGCCCGTCTCGAACGTCTGACCCGCGAGCGCGAGGCGATCGGCCCGGTCAACCTAGTCGCCGAGCGCGAGGCCGAGGAGGTCAGCGAGCAGGTCGAGAGCCTGCAGCACGAACGCAACGAGCTGACCGAGGCGATCGTTCGGCTGCGCCGCGGCATCGCCGCGCTCGACCACGAAGGCCGCAAGCGGCTGCAAGCCGCGTTCGACATCCTCAACCAGCATTTCAGCGAGCTGTTCGTGCGCCTGTTCGGCGGCGGCCGCGCGCATCTGGCGCTGACCGACGCCGAGGACCCGCTCGATGCCGGGCTCGACATCATGGCGAGCCCGCCCGGCAAGCGCCTGCAGGCGCTGTCGCTGCTGTCGGGCGGCGAGCAGGCGCTGACCGCAATCGCGCTGATCTTCGCGGTGTTCCTGACCAACCCGGCGCCGATCTGCGTGCTCGACGAGGTCGACGCCCCGCTCGACGACGCCAATGTCGAGCGCTTCTGCCGGCTGATCGCCGAAACCGCCGACACCACCGGAACCCGGTTTCTGCTGATCACCCATCACCGCATCACCATGGCGCATATGGACCGGCTGTTCGGGGTGACGATGGCCGAGCAGGGGGTGTCGCAGCTGGTCTCGGTCGATCTCGCCCGCGCCGCCGAGCTGCGCCAGACCGCATGAGCCGCAACCCAAGCCCCCACCCCGACCCTCCCCCGCTTGCGGGGGAGGGGGTTCGCTGTGGCGTCAGCAATACACCTCCCCCGCAAGCGGGGGAGGTGGCCCGCGTCAGCGGGCCGGTGGGGGCTCGCCTGCCCAGGCTTCCTCTCGACCCGAAGCATGAGAAAGCATGGCTGCCAGACCGCCCTATAATTCATTGATGAATATGTGGATTTCTGCTGTTGTCCACTCTCCTCCCTGCCTTGACAGGGAACCGGCGCCTCTTTACTTTCCGCGCCGGTTTGGGCCGGCGGCGGCCGGAACCGGGCAAAAGCTGACTGTGCGCTGATCGATGAGCGATGACCGGCCGCCGGATGCCCTGGCACGGCTCGGCGCAGACCTCGATAAGGCGGCGCGGTCGCGGCACGTTGAGGCGCCGGGGGCCGGCGGCGGGGACATGGCCGGACAGCAGCAGGCGCTCGGGGTCGGTTTCCGCATCGGCATCGAATTCGTGGTCGCGATCGGGGTCGCGACCGGGCTGGGTTGGGCGATCGATCGGGTGCTGGGCACCCGTCCGTTCGCGATAATCGCGTTGTTTTTTCTGGGGGTCGCAGCCGGCATGCTTGCGGTATACCGCGCGATCACCGGCCAGAATGCGGCCGTCGGGTTCCGGCGCTCGCGGAAGGAAGATTGACGTGGCGCTAGAGCTGCACCCGCTCGAGCAGTTCAAGGTCGAGCCGCTGATCCCGCTCCATATTGACGGGTTCGACGTCTCCTATACCAACTCGGCGCTGTTCATGACGGTGGCGGTGGTGCTGATCACCGCGCTGCTGGTGCTGGGGACGCGGCGGGGCGCGCTGGTGCCGGGGCGATGGCAATCGATCTCGGAGCTGAGCTACGAGTTCGTCGCCGACATGGTCGAGACCAATGCGGGACACGGGGCCGAGCCCTATTTCCCGTTCGTCTTCACCCTGTTCATGTTCGTGCTGTTTGCGAACTTCCTGGGGCTAATCCCTTATAGCTTCACGGTTACCAGCCACATCATCGTGACCTTCGCGCTGGCCGCCTTGGTGTTCATCGGCGTCACCCTGATCGGCATTGGCCGCCACGGCACGCATTTCCTGCGCCTGTTCGTGCCCGAGGGGGTGCCGCTGGTGCTGCTGTTCCTGCTGGTGCCGATCGAGCTGCTGTCCTATTTCATCCGGCCCTTCACCTTGTCGATCCGGCTGTTCGCCAACATGCTCGCCGGGCACACGATGCTGGCGATCTTTGGCGGTTTCGCCGCCAGCGTCGGCCTATTGGCGTTCCTGCCGACCGCGATCAACATCGCGCTGGTCGGCCTCGAAATCCTGGTCGCGGCGCTGCAGGCCTATGTCTTCGCGATCCTCACCTGTCTTTACCTGCGCGATGCGCTCCACCTGCATTAATCCGCACTGACCGCTGAACCTTACCGAAACCTAGGGGACGACCAATGGATCTCGCTTCCGCAAAGATGATCGGCGCCGGCTTGGCGTGCATCGCGCTTGTCGGCGCCGGCGTCGGCATCGGCAATGTGTTCTCGTCGCTGATCAGCGCCGTCGCGCGCAACCCGGCGGCGCAGGCTCAGGTGCAGCCGTTCGCGTTCCTCGGCTTTGCGCTCGCCGAGGCGACGGGCCTGTTCGGCCTGGCCGTCGCGTTCCTGATCCTGTTCGTATTCTAGGCGAGTTCTAGGCAGGCGAGCCGGCGCGATGCCCCAGCTCGATTTTCATACCTTTGTCCCGCAGCTGGTCTGGCTCGCGATCTCGTTCGTCGTGCTCTACGTCCTGATGGCAAAGCTGGCCTTACCCAAGGTCAAGGATGCGATCGACGGACGTAAGCAGCATCTCGACGGCGATCTCGGCCGCGCCGCCGCGCTGAAGCAAGAGGCGGAGGCCGCGCTTGCCGCGTATCAGAAGGCGCTGGCCGATGCCCGCGCCGCCGCGCAGGACACGCTGCGCCAAACCGGCGAGCGGCTGGCCGCCGAGGCGGCCGAACGGCAGCGCCAGCTGTCGGCGACTCTCGCGGCGCAGATCGACGCAGCCGAGCAGCGCATCGCCGCCGGCAAGGAGCAGGCGCTGGGTGAAATCCGCGGCATCGCCGCCGAGGTCGGCAGCGCCGTCGTCGAAAAGCTGACCGGCGCCGCGCCCAATGCCGCGACGATGGACGGCGCCGTCGGACGGGCGCTCAACGGCTCGGCTGCCAACGGGCGCGCCGCATGATCCACCACTTGCTCGCCGACGCCGAATTCTGGGTGCTGATCGCCGCGGCGCTTTTTGTCGTTGCGGTGTGGAAGCCGGCGAGCCGACTGATCACCGGCGGGCTCGACGCCCGCGCCGCGCGCATCCGCACCGAGCTGGACGAGGCGCGCCGGTTGCGCGAGGAGGCCGAACAGCTGGTCGCCGACTACCGCGCCAAGGAGCGCGAGGCCAAGGCCGAGGCCGAGACCATCGTCGCCCACGCCCAGGCCGAGGCCGAGCGCATCGCCGCGCAATCGGCGCGCGATCTGGAGCTCGCCCTGGAGCGCCGCCAGCGCATGGCCGAGGAGCGCATCGCCCAGGCCGAGGCCAAGGCCCTCGACGAAGTGCGCGCCGCCGCCATCGATGTCGCGATCGCCGCCGCACGCGACGTGATCCGCGCGGAAATCGACGAGCACCGCGGCAGCGCCCTGCTCGATGCCGCGATTGTCGCTTTGCCGCAGCGGTTGCGCTAGCTGAACCTTCCCTCGCCTCCGGCAACCGGTTATGTATGGCGCCGCATCGCGACGGGCGGTGCCGCTGTTCTTTCGCTGGTTGCCGCCGCCGTGTCGCTGTTCTTCCGCTCTCGATGGTTGACACTCGCTGCGGTCATGGCCGCTGGCCTTGGCACTGCGGGGGCTGCCGCCGCAACGACCGCGATCGTTCTCAACTCCGACGACGATTCGCTGAGCGTCATCGATAATAGCTATCGCGAAACCGCGCGGCTGCATCTCGGCCGCTCGCCGCACCACCTGATTCTGACCCCCGACGGCCGCACCCTGATCATCGCGATGTCGGGCAGCAACGAGCTGGTGCTGATCGATCGGATTGCCGGCACCGAAAAGCAGCGCATGGCGGCGAGCGACCCCTACCAGATCGGCTTCAGCCCGGACGGGAAATGGTTTGTCGCAGCGTCGCTCCGGCTCGACCGCATCGACATCTACAACGCCCAGACCTACGAGGTGGTGCACCGGCTGCCGGCGGGGACGATGCCGAGCCACATCGCCTTCTCGCGCGACAGCAACACCGCCTTCGTCACCCTGCAGGGCACCAGCAGCCTGGTCGCGATCGACCTGGCCTCGGGCAAGGAGCTGTGGATCGTGCCGACCGGGCCCCAGCCCGCCGGCATCCTCACCCGGCCCGGCGGAACCTTGCTGGTCGGGGTCATGGGCGCGGACTATATCGCCGAGTTCGATCCGCATGACGGCGCGCTGATCCGGCGCGTCAAAACCGCCCCTGGCGCGCACAACTTCCTCGCCGCCCCCGACGGCAAGACACTTTATGTCAGCAACCGGGTGGCCGGGACGATTTCGGTGCTCGATGCCGAGACGCTGGCGGTGACCGGGTCGATCCCCGTGCCGGGCGGGCCCGACGACATGGCGCTGTCGCCCGACGGGCAGGAATTGTGGGTCACCGGCCGCTGGCGCGCCTCGGTCAACGTGATCGAGCTGGCCTCGGGCACCTTGAAGACGACGGTGCCGGTCGGCCGCTCGCCCCACGGCATCTTCGTCTACTGATGCTCGACCTCGTTCAGCACTGGATCGAGCAGCTCCACGGCGCGATCTTCGAGACGGCGATCCAGCCGGCGCTGTTCCATCTCGGTTTGATGGACTGGGCGGAAGACGTGTTCGACGCCGTCGAATTCGCGCTGTACGGGGCGCTGGCGGTGATGCTCGCCTACGCGCTGTTCCGGCCGCTCGAATGGTGGCGGCCGGTGGAGACCTGGGACGAGCGCCGCGCCGTGCGCACCGACGTCATCTATACGCTGGTCCATCGGCTGGGGCTGGTGCCGGCGCTGCTGTTTCTCGTCCTGACCCCGATCGGCGCGTTTATCGACGGGTCGCTGCGCTTCAAGGGCTACATGCCGCCCGAGATCGAACAGCTGATCCGGCCGCTGTTCAAGCACCCGTTCGCGACCTTTCTCGTCTACGCCGTCGTGCTCGACCTCGCCGAGTATTGGCGGCACCGGCTGCAGCATCGCATCGGCTGGTGGTGGGCGCTGCACAGTCTCCACCACGATCAGCGCCAGATGACCTTGTGGAGCGACGACCGCAACCACATCGTCGACGATGTGCTGGCGGCGGCGTGGAGCGGCACGATCGCGATGCTGATCGGCGTCGCGCCGGAGCAATATCCGCTGATGGTCATCGGGTTTCGCCTGGTCGAGAGCCTGTCGCACACCAACGTGCGGCTGGGCTTTGGCCGGTTCGGCAGCCTGGGGCTGGTCGGGCCGCAATATCATCGCGTGCACCACTCGATCGAGCACGCCGAGCCGCCGTTTGAAGGTCCCCGCGGATGCAATTTCGCGGTGATCCTGCCGATTTGGGACGTGATCTTCGGCACCTGGCGGCGCGATTTCGCGCACTATCCGCAGACCGGTGTCGCCGCGCTCGCCGGCCAGCCGGTGCGCTGCGGCTATCTGCGCCACCAACTTGAAGGGTTTCGCCGTCTCGGCGCCGTCCTTCTCGCCTTCGTCAACCGGCGGCGCCCGGGTTTCATCGCCGCCTTTCCCGCGGATTAACCCGCTTCGGTCCGCAGAAAATCGCGAAAGGCGGCGAGGAACGCGTCTTTCTGCTCGTCGAACGGGGCGTGCCCGGCCTTCTCCAGCACGACGAGGCGGGAACCAGGGATCAGGTCGCGATACGCCTCGCCGAATTTGGGCGGCACCAGCCCATCCTTGTCGCCCCAGACCAGCAGCGTCGGCACCGTGATGCGGTGCAGCCATTTCGCCAGGTTCGGGTTGTGGAAGCGCGGCCGGTAGGCCAGCCGCGTCACCGTCGCCCGGTTCTTGGCGGCGAGAGTCATGTCGATTTTCGCCATATCGCCAAGCCGCCGCGCCGCGCGCGCAGGATCGGCATAGAAGCGCCGCAGATTCTCCTCGTCGGGCATGCGGAAGATGTCGTCGATCGGTTTGCCGCCGGCGGTGATACCCACCGCACCAACCAGCGTAAGGCTGGCGAGCCGCGCCGAATCGCGCACCGCCAGCTCGGCGGCGATCCACCCGCCGAGCGAGGTGCCCATCAGATGCGCCCGCTCCAGCCCCAGCGCCCGCAAAAAATCGAGATAGAAATAGGCGAGGTCGCCGACCTCATCGAGCCAGGGCGGGTCGTCCGACCGGCCGAAGCCCGGGTGCTCGGGCGCGTAGACCGCGAAATCCTGCGCCAGCGCTTCGAGGAACCCCATCCAGCCGGTATGCCCGCCGGCGCCGTGCAGGAACACCAGCGGCGGCGCATCCGTCCGGCCGCCGCGCAGCATGCGGATTTTCGCGCCGCTGACCGTGATGAAGTCTTCCGTGTGCGGCATCGGCTCTCCTCGTTGCATCATAACATTGCCCGTCCGGTTCGAGCGTGCGAGGCTTACCGCAACGTAAGGGAGGAACGCGTGGCCAAGCTGAAGATTTACGGCGTTCCGCGCTCGCGCGCGTTCCGCGCGCTATGGCTGGCAAAGGAGCTTGGGCTCGATTACGACAACGTCATGGTCGATTTCGCCACCGGCGAGACCCGCCAGCAACCCTATCTCGCGATTAACCCCAACGGCCATGTCCCGGCGATCGACGACAACGGCTTCGTGCTGTGGGAGTCGATGGCGATCAACCTCTATCTCGCCAAGAAGCACGGCCTCGGCACGCTCTACCCGAAGAGCCTCGAAGACGAGGCGCGGTGCTGGCAGTGGAGCCTGTGGGGCATGACCGAGATCGAGCGGCATGTGCTGACCGCGATGTTCAACCGCGCGATCTATCCCGAGGACAAGCGCGACACCGCCGCGGCGGACGCCGCCGAAAAGGAGCTGCAGCACCCGCTCAGAGTGCTCGACGGCGCGGTGAGCCGCAGCCAATACCTGATCGGCGACGACTTCACCATCGCCGACCTCAATGTCGCCAGCATCCTGTCCTGGGCGCGGCCGGCGCGGATCGATTTCGGTCCGTTTCCCAAAGCCGCCGACTGGCTGCAGCGCTGCGCCCTCAGGCCGGCAGCCCGCGCCGCACGTGAATTGCAACGATAGAAAACAATAGGAGATGACGATGCGTAGACGCCGCGTGTTGCAGCTTGGCCTCGGCGGGATCGCCGGGCTCGGCACCCTTCCCCTTATTGGAGCGCGCAAGGCGATGGCTGCCGATGCCCCCGAAACGTATGTCTACGTCTCCAACGCCGGCACCAAGGACATCTATGTCCTCGGCATGAACCGGAGCACCGGCGAGTTGACCCAGATCGACAAGTCGCCGGTGCCGGGCGCGGAGAAGACGTCGCTGGCCAGCCTGCCGATGGCGTTGGCGCCGAACAAGCGCTTTATCTACGCACAGCTGCGCAGCGAGCCGTATCCGGTGTCGACCTATTCCATCGACCACACCAACGGCAAGCTCACGCATGTCGATCTCGTGCCGCTGGTCGATCAGATGGCCTATCTCAACGTCGACAAGACCGGCAAGAACCTGCTGGCCGCGTCCTATGTCGGCGCCAAGGTCGCGGTCTATCCCATCGATGCGCTCTACACCGTCGAGGAGAAGGCAACCCAGATCATCGACACCAAGCCCAAGGCGCATTGCGTCTTTATCGATGCCAGCAACAAGAATGTCTATGTGCCGGTGCTCAGCGCCGACCACATCATGCAGTTCAAGTTCGACGCGGCCAAAGGCACCTTGACCCCTAACGACCCGCCGGTCGTCGCGACCAAGGAAGGCGCCGGGCCGCGCCACCTCACGATCCATCCCAATGCGAAATGGGCCTATCTCATCACCGAGACGACGGCGACGATCGGCGCCTATGCCATCGACAAGGACAAGGGCACCCTCACCGAAGTGGCGTACGTCGATACCGGCGATTGGAACAAAAAGGATTCGGCCTTCGCCTCCGACATCCATGTCACGCCGGATGGGAAATTCCTCTACGGCGCCGTGCGCACCACTAGCACCCTGCACGGCTACAAGATCGACCCCGACAAGGGCACCCTGACCGCGATCGGCAAGTGGCCGACGGAAAAGACCCCGCGTGCCTTCAATATCGACCCGCGCGGCAAGTTCCTGCTGGCCGTGGGCATGGATTCGGCCAGCATGACGGTTCACGGCATCGATGCGAACAGCGGCGAGCTCAAGTCCCTGAAGCAATACCCGATGGGCCAGCAGCCGAACTGGATCGAGATCGTCGACCGGATCATCGATTAGCGCGCAGACAAGCGCGTACCACGCCTCTCCCAGCTCGGCGCAGATGCCTTCCCTCTCCCGCAATGCGGGAGAGGGAAGCGGAGTTCAGATGAACACGCCCTTCATCCCGCCTTCGGGGTAGCGGGTGCCGGCGGCGGCGCCGACCGGGATGACCGCGGAGATCGTCGCGGCCTCTTCCGGGGTCAGGGTAATGCCGAGCGCGCCCAAATTCTCTTCCAGCCGCGCTACCTGCTTGGTGCCGGGGATGGGGATCACGTCCTCGCCCTGCGCCAGCAGCCAGGCCAGGCACAGTTGCGCCACCGTGCAGCGCTTGTCGGCGGCGATCGCCTCGAGCCCCTCCACGAACACCCGGTTCTTCGAGAAATTGTCGCCGGCAAAGCGCGGATGGCGGGCGCGGGTGTCGCCCTGCGCCAGATTGGCGAAATCGGGGACGACCCCGGCGAGCAGGCTGCGCCCCAGCGGCGCATAGGCGATATAGGAAATGCCGAGGCCCTGCGTCGCCGCCCGCGTCTTGTCGGCCTCCTCGCGGTAGAGCAGCGAGAACTCGCTCTGCACCGCGGCGATCGGATGCACCTTGTGCGCCGCGGCGATGCGCTCGGGGGTCGCCTCGCACAGGCCGAGGTGGCGCACCTTGCCCTGGTCGATCAGCCGCGCCATCGCGCCCACCGTCTCCTCGACCGGCACCGCGGGATCGACCCGATGCTGGAAATAGACGTCGATGGTGTCGACGCCGAGCCGCTTCAGGCTCGCCTCGCACGCCTGCTGCACGTATTCCGGGCGGCCGTTGACGCCGTTGGCGCCGCCCGGCTGCTGGGTCTGGCCGAATTTCGAGGCCAGCACGACTTTGTCGCGCCTTCCCTGCAGCGCGCGGCCGAGCAATTCCTCGTTCTGGCCCCAGCCATACATGTCGGAGCTGTCGAGAAAATCGACGCCGAGGTCGATCGCCTTGTGCACCAGGGCGACCCCGGCCGCGTCGTCGCTCGGCCCGTAAGTACCCGACAGCGACATGCAGCCGAGCCCGATCGCGGTGACCTCCGGCCCGTTCTTGCCAACTCGACGCTTGCCTGCAGCCATAAATCCCTCCCGTTGCGTTGCCGCCAGCATAGCGGATCGGCCGGAACGCCCGCGAGTTTTTGTGACAATTCGCCCCGGCGCGCTATGATCGTCCGATTGCTGTAGGGCGGATGAGCGAAGCGTCATCCGCCGCGCGTGCCGACCGCCCGTCCGGGCGGAAGGCGCTGCGCTTTTCCGCCCTACGCTCGGAACTGACGACGGAGGAAGCGATGGCGGGTACGACACATGTTTACGCCGGCGTGGCGGCGACCGTGGGCGCGGAGCATGCCGGCCATCTCGGCGGCATCTTCCGTCAGGAAGCCGGTGGCGGCAAATGGGAGCATCTGACCAACGGGCTGCCCGGCGACGCGGAGGTCCACGCGATCACCGTGAGCCCGAGCGACAACGACACGATCTTTGTCGGCAGCACCAAGGGCATCTACCGCAGCAGCAACCGCGGTGGCAAGTTCGAGCATCTGAGCGTTGCCGGCGGCGACCCCGACATCTGGTCGATCCTGGTGCACCCGAAAAACCCGCAGCGGCTGTATGCCGGCGCGACCCCGACCGCGGTCTATCGCAGCGATGACGGCGGCGACCATTGGAAGAAGCTCGCCGATCCGGGCCTGCCCGACCGCGTGATCATGGCGTTTGCCTGCCGGGTGATGCGGCTCGACGTCGACCCGAACTCGCCCGACGATCTGTTCGCGACGATCGAGGCCAACGGCGCGATGCGCAGCCGCAACGCCGGCGAAAGCTGGGAGGACTGCACCGCCGATCTGATCCGCTTTTGCGAGCAGCCGAAATACCGCAGCCGCATCGGCAGCCAGACCGAGATCGAGGGCATGCTCGACGGCCACGCGCTGGCCTGCAGCGCCGCCGCGCCGGGCACCGTCTTCCTCGCCAACCGCATGGGCCTGTTCAAGAGCGCCGACCGCGGCACGACCTGGGAAGACATGGATATCGGCCGCTTCTCGCCCTTGACCTATGGCCGCGACATCCGCACCTCGCCGCACGACCCGAAGGTGATGTACGCGGCGCTGAGCCCGGCGGCGCGCTCGACCGACGGCTCGGTCTACAAGAGCGAGGATGTCGGCAAGACGTGGAAGCGCTTTGACCACGGCATCAAGGCCGACGCGACGATGATGGGCGTCGTCGTCCACCCCAAGGATCCCAACCAGGTCTACGCCGTCTCGCGCGTCGGCCAGATCTTCGGAACCCAGGACGGCGGCAAGAGCTGGAGCGAAAGCCGCCTGCCCGAAGGCGTGCGCGACGCCTACTGCCTCGCCGCGGGGTAATTTTTCCGATGTCATCCCGGGACGGCCCTAGGGCCGGACCCGGGACCCGTGAACACAGGCGGGGCAAGAAATTGCTCCGCCTGCGCCTATTTTGTGGGGATCGTGGTCATGGGTTCCGGGTTCGCCGTGATACGGCGCCCCGGAATGACAGCTCACGAGAGTACTGTAATCGCCTCCGCAAGCGCGATAGTTCGCTGCGCGGCCTCGACGTGCAAATTCTCCACGAGGCGGCCGTCGACCACGACAATGCCCTTCCCCGCCGCGAGCGCCGCCTCGTGCGCGGCGATGATCGTCCGTGCCTGCGCCACCTCGCCCTCGCTCGGCGCGAAGGCGGCGTTGGCCGGGGCGATCTGCTTTGGATGGATCAGCGTCTTGCCATCGAAGCCGAGCGTGCGGCCCGGGGCGCAGGCGGCGGCAAACCCCGCATCGTCGGCCAAATCCAGATGCACCCCGTCGAGCGCCGCGAGCCCGTGCGCTCGCGCCGCCAGCAGCACCAGCCCCAGCGAGGTCAGCAACGGCGCACGATCCGGCGTCTCGCGCGCCTGCAAATCCTTGGTGAGGTCGGATGTGCCCATCACCAGCGCCGCGACCCGCGGGCTGGAACCGGCGATCTCGGCGGCGGCGAGCACCCCGCGCGGCGTCTCGATCATGCACCACACCGCCAGCCCCGCGGGCGCACCGGCCCCGTCGAGCCGCGCCACGGTATCGCGCACCCGCTCGGCGCTCTCGACCTTGGGCAGCAGCACCGCATCGACCGCCATCCCCGCCGCCGCGGCGAGATCGCCGTCGCCCCATTGGCTGTCGAGCGCATTGACTCGCAGCACCAGCTCGCGCCTTCCATAGCCGCCCTGCCCGACCGCCGCCGCGACCGCGGCGCGCGCCCCCGCTTTGGCGTCGGGCGCGACCGCGTCCTCGAGGTCGAAGATCAGCCCGTCGGCCGGCAGCTCGCGCGATTTCTCCAGCGCCCGCGCATTGGCGCCCGGCATGAACAGCAGGCTGCGCCGCGGTCTGATCGGAATGGGCATTTTCGTCCTCGGGGATTTCTCGGTTCCGGCTTCCGTTCCCGGTATAATCCGGCAGCGGCGAAAAGACAGGCTCACATGGACGATCAGGATAGCGTGCCCCTGCACTGGGGCCGGGAATATTGGGCGTGGTTCGGGTTTTGGGCGCAATTTGTGGTGCTCGGCGGGCTGGCGATCCTCGGCCTTTGGATCGGCGGGCGCGGCGGCGATCCCGGCGACGACACTGCCGGCCTGCTGCTGGCGGTCGGCGCGGTGCTGTTCGCCTTTATGCGGCTGAAGCTGTGGTTCGACGGCCGCGCCAGCGACTGGACGAGCTTTCTGTTCGTCGACCGGATGGCGCAGCTGGCGGTCGTGATCCCGCTTTTTGCCGTGATTGGGCTTGGCGGCCTGTTCATCGCCGCAGCCGAGCCGGGCACCCTGCAAAAAGCCGGCATCGGTCTGTTCGTCGTCAGCGGGCTGGTGATCTTTCTCAGCATGAAGCGGGTGTTCGACAGGCTCGATTCACACCGCTGATGCCCACCGTCCTCTCGGTCCAGTCGCGCGTCGCCTATGGCCATGTCGGCAATGCGGCGGCGGTGTTTCCGCTGCAATGCCTGGGGGTCGAGGCCTGGGCGCTCGACACCGTGGCGTTCTCCAACCACACCGGGCACGGGCGCTGGCGCGGCGATGCCGTCGCGGCAGACACGGTCGCGAGTCTGTTTGAGGGCATCGCCGATCTCGGCGTGTTGCCCGGGATCGACGCGGTGCTGTCGGGCTATATCGGCACTGCCGAGACCGGCGCGGTGCTGCTCGACATCGTCACCAGGGTCAAGGCGGCGAACCCGGCCGCGCGGTTCTGCTGCGATCCGGTGATCGGCGACACCGACACCGGCAGCTATGTCCGCGACGGGGTGGCCGAGTTCTTTCGCGACGCCGCGCTGGCGTTGGCCGATATCGTCACCCCCAACCGCTTCGAGCTCGAATACCTGACCGGCCGCACAATCGGCAGCCTTGCCGATGCCGCCACCGCTGCCGCGGCGTTGCGCGGCCGCGGCCCGGAGACGGTGCTGATCACCAGCCTCGACGCGGTTCCGGACCATCTGACGATGCTGGCCTGCGATGCGGCTGGCGCCTGGGCGGTCGAGACCCCGTGCCTGCCGGTGATGCTCAACGGCTGCGGCGACGTCACCGCCGCGCTGTTTCTCGGCCGGCTGCTGACCGGCGAAAGCCTCGCCGACGCGCTCGCCCATACCGCCGCGTCGATGTTCGCGGTGATCGAGACGACCGTCGGCCTCGGCCGCTACGAGCTGGCGCTGGTCGCCGCCCGCGACGAACTGGCGAGGCCAAGCCGAGTGTTCACCCCGCGCCGCGTCTAGCCGACCGCGATCTCCTCGATCCGCCCGTCGGCGAGGCGGTAGATTCGGTCCTGCGGCACCGGCAGGCTCAGCGCCACCGCGCGTGGCAGACCGGCGTAAAGTCCGCGCAACACCCGGGTGACGATGCCGTGCGCGACGACGATCCGCACCTCGGCCGCCTGCTCGTCGAGCCAGCCGCCGATCCTGCCGGCGAATGCGTCATAGGTCTCGCCGTCGGGGGTGCGGAAATACCATTCGTGGCGGCCGTCGCCGTCGAAGATGCCGGGCTGCAGCGCAGCAATCTTATCGCGGTCGAGCCCGTCCCAAGCGCCTATGGATATTTCCCGAAGCCCCTCGTCGAACGCAATCGGCGCGGAGCCCGTCCGCGCTGCCTGGATGAGCTCGGCGGTGCGGCGGGCGCGGCCGAGTGGGCTGGCGACAATCGTTGCCGCCGCCGCCTCCGGCAGGCGCGCCAGAACCCGGCCGATCGCCTCCGCTTGCGCCACGCCGCGCCGGGTCAGCGGCGAGTCGCCCCAGCCCTGATAGCGGCGCACGAGGTTCCATTCGGTCTCGCCGTGCCGCACCAGATAGATGATGCCGCTCATCCGGGCCGCGGATGCGGTACAGCACATGCCGATGCAGCGGATGGCCGGCAGGCAGCCGCGGATGGAGGAAATCGAAATCCTCCGACGAGTCGCGGCTCATGCCGAGCCGCTCCATCACCCGGCGCGAGCGCCGATTTTCGACGACGGTAAACGCGACAATCTCGCCGAGCCCAAGCCGCCCGAACCCATCGTCGATGATCGCTCGCGCCGCCTCCAGCGCATAACCCTGCCCCCAATAGGCCGGCGCCAACCGCCAGACGGCCTCGATCGCCGGCGCGAACGGCACATCGAAATGAACATGCTCAAGCCCGACGACGCCGACGAACGAAGCCTCGCCCGGCAGCTCGACGACGAACTTGCCGAAGCCATATTGCCGCCAATGGTCTCGCGCCGCCGCGACCCAGCCATCCATTGCCGCGCGGTCGGGAAACGGGACGAGGTATTCCGTCATCGCCGGATCGGCCGACATCGCGGCAAATGCGGCGGCATCCGCGTCCCGCCATTCGCGCAGCAACAGGCGGGGTGTGACCAGCGCGACTGCCACCGCTATTTCTTCCCGCGGCCCATCTGGCTGAAGAACATCTCCTGCAGTTGCTCAAAGCCCTTGAGCCCCGCCGGCAGCCAGGTTTGCAGCATGGTCTCGGGGTCGAGCCCCTTCAGACCGGCGCGCAGCCGCTCCTCGACCTCCGCCATCAGCCGGTCCTGCATCGGCTTGACCTCGGGCAGGCCAAAAAAGCCGCGCAACTCCTCCGGCGTGCAATCGATGTCGAATTTGAGTTTCATCCCCGCGCCTCCTAGGATCGGGCGCAATTATAGCCGATCCAACTTTGGAGTCGCCCGACCATGGCCGTCGAAATCCCGTTCCGCCGCGACTTCGCCTACGAATACGGCAAGCTGGAGCCGGTGGCCCCCGGCATCCGCCGGATCATCGCGCGCAATCCCGGCCCGTTCACCTTTCGCGGCACCGGCACCTATGTGGTCGGCGAGGGCCAGGTCGCGGTGATCGACCCCGGCCCCGACCTCCCCGAGCATGTCGAGGCGCTGCTGATGGACCTCGCCGGCGAGGAGGTGACGCACATCCTCGTCACCCACACCCACCGCGACCATTCGCCGGCCGCCGCCGCGGTCAAGGAGGCGACCGGCGCGCCGACTTACGGCTTCGGCCCTCATGCCGGCGGCCGCCGCGGCGAGGCCGGGGTTGAGGAAGGCGGCGACTGGGACTTCACGCCCGACATCGTCGTCAAGGACGGCGATGTGATCGCCGGCAATGGCTGGCGCTTCGAGGCGGTGCACACCCCCGGCCACACCTCGAACCATCTCTGCTTCGCGCTGCCCGACCAGGGCATCCTGTTCAGCGGCGATCATGTGATGGGCTGGTCGACCAGCGTCATCGCGCCGCCCGACGGCGACATGGCCTCTTACATGGCCTCGCTCGACAAGCTGCTCGGACGCCGCGATTCGGTGTATTGGCCGACCCACGGCCCGGCGATCACCGAACCGAAGGAGCATGTGCGCGCTTTCATCGCCCACCGGCGCGAGCGCGAGGCCGGCATCGTCGAGTGCCTACGCGCCGGGGTCGGCCAAGTCGACGCGATGGTCGAGCGGCTCTATCTGGGGCTGGACCCCAGTCTGCACCGGGCCGCCGGGCGCTCGGTGCTGGCGCATTTGCTCGACCTGATCGCCCGCGGCGCGGTCGCCTGCGACGGGCCGCCGGGTGTCGAGTCGCGCTTTAAACTAATCGCAGGGTGAGCGATTCGACCGCTGCCTCGCCCCGGCCCGCGTCGGATCGCCGCACACGTCCGCGATAAATCATGGAACCCTTTAATCGCGGGGCTGGTTTGCAGATAGCCACTTCAGTCGAAGCGGCCGAAGTGCTATGTCCTCATCCGTTCCGTTTTCAATCCGTCGAGCCGCTCAGCGAAGGGAGAGTCTCGTGATTATTCGTACTCGGCCATTTCTCATTGCCGGTGTCCTGGCGCTGCTCGGTGCGTGTTCGAGCCCGCCACCGCCACCGGCTCCCATGGTTCCGGCTCCGGCACCACCGCCGGTTGCCGAAGCGCCGTATGCCGTGCCGCCCGCGCCGCCGCCGCCGCCTCGCCGCTATGCACATCGGCGGCATCACCATTATGTGCACCACGTCCGCCATCACCGGCGGCCGGTGCACCATGTGACGCACAGGCAGTCGGCTCCGGACGCTATGGCTCCGGCTCCGATGGCTCCGCCGCCGGCCTCCGCGCCGCCGGCTCCGGGCGGCGGCACGACCCGCTAACCGGGCCGTCCTCGCGAAGCGCAACGGGCGCGGCCTTTCGGCCGCGCCCGTGTCGTTCCGTTCATCTCGTTGACCCGTCTGTAGTTAGCCCGGCTGGTTCAGCCGGCGACGGTGTCAGGCGAGCTGGATGCCGACGGCTTCCGGGCCCTTGCGGCC
>JBBRPG010000063.1:0-20074 GCA_038228485.1 Alphaproteobacteria bacterium | reverse complement strand
ATGTGCTGCGCACGCCCAAAACGCTGGCCGGGCCGGAGTTCGGCATCGCGGCGCTGTCGTTCCAGGCCTGGTACGAGGCCCGCCACGGGGAAGCCGCCTATGCCGCGTTCGAGCGTGCCCCGCGCGCCGCCTGGGTCGCGTACCTGGCGTGGTATCGCGATTTTCTCGGCATCCCGGTGCGCTACGGCGCCAGGCTCCGCCGCATCGAGCCGGCGGACGGATATTTCCGCCTGCACCTCGACATCGCCGGCGCACCCGCGGTCGAGACGGCCCGCAAGGCCATCATCGCCACCGGGTTCGAGGGCAGCGGCGGCATAGCCATGCCCGAGGTGCTCGACGGCCTGCCGCGCTCGCTGTACGCTCATGCGGCCGCCGACATCGATTTCACCGCGCTGGCCGGCAAGGAGGTCGCCGTGATCGGGGGGGCCGCCTCCGCGTTCGACGCTGCCGCGGTCGCGCTCGAGGCCGGCGCCAAGTCGGTGCATTTATTCGCCCGCCGGCCGGCGCTCGCCGCGACCCCGATCAACCGCAGCCGCGGCTATCCCGGGGCCTACGACAATTACTATTCGCTGCCCGATGCGGTGCGTTGGCGCCAGGCGATCCGCTATCGCCGGGCCGGCTCGACCGCGCCGCAGGATGCGATCGAGCGAGTGCTGAAGTTTGCCAACTTCCACCTGCACTTGGCGGCGCCGTGGCTTGCGGCGCGCGCGGAGGGCGGCCGCATCGCCGCCGAGGCCGCCGACGGCAGCTACCGTTTCGATTTCGCGATCGCCGGCACCGGCTATGCCGCCGACCCAAACTTGCGGCCGGAATTCGCCGATTTTGCGCGGCATATCCTGTTGTGGCGCGACCGCTTCACCCCGCCGCCGGACGAAGAAGACCCGTTTTTCGGCACCCATCCTTATCTCGGCGCGGGCAACGAGTTTGTCGAAAAGACGCCGGGCGCAGCGCCGTATCTCGGCGACATCCACTGCTTCAACCCGGCCGGGTTTGTCAGCTTCGGCGTGCCGGTCGGCGACGTGCCGAGCATGAAGCGCGGCCACCCGACCGTCACCGCGCAGATCAGCCGCGACCTATTTCTTGCCGATCTTGATCACCACCAGCGCCGCATGACCGGCGACGTGCCCGCCGATTTCGGCCCGGAGCTTTACGCCAAGGCGGTGTGGAAGAGCGGCTAGTCGATAGAGCTTGAACTCCGCTCCCCGGCGGAAGCCGGGGCCTACCTGTCCACCGTCTTGACGCCGAAAAGTGGGTCCCGGCTTTCGCCGGGAAGCGGCTCTCTAGGGCAGGTGCTTCAGATATTGCGCGACGAAATCGCAATCGACCGAGGCCGCATAGGCGTCGCTGATCCGCCGCGTCACCGGGCCGGGCAGCGGCGGCGATAGCCTGCGCCCGCCGATGCTGCGCACCGGGCAGATGCACAGGCTGGTCGAGGTCATGAAGATTTCGTCGGCGACCCCGGCATCGTAGAGGTCGAGATCGGCCTCGCGGCAAGGGATGCCGAGCTGCCCGCACATTTCGATCACGGTCTCGCGGCTGATCCCCGGCAGCACGAACTTCTCCTGCGGGGTCAGCACCTCGCCGTCGCGCACCAGGAAGATGTTGCTGCCGATGCCCTCGGCAAGGTGGCCGTTATGGTCGAGCAGCACCGACCACGCCTCGGGGTCTTGAGCTTTTGCTTGAAGATCGGCGGTTATCAGGTTAAGATAATTGTGAGTCTTGGCTCGCGGGCTCAGCGCCTCAGGCGCCGTGCGGCGGATCGGCGGCACGATGATGTCGATGCCGTCGCGGAAGAGCCGCGCCCGCGCCTTGAGCGGCAGCGGAATGCACTCGACGATGACAGTCGGGCCGGTTTCCTCCCAGCCCTCGTCGCCGACCGCGTCGACCCCGCGCGACACCCGCTGGCCAATCCAGAAGTCGGTGTCGTCGGTGAGAAAATGCGCGTTGCGCGCCAGCACCGCCTCGCTCGCCGCGACCATCTCGGCCGGCGAGAGGCCGGGGTCGATGCGCAGGTATTTGAGCGAGCGGTACAGCCGGTCGACATGCTCGGTCAGCTTGAAGGCGCGGCCGTGAAAGGTGCGGGTCATGTCGAACGCGGCGTCGCCGTATTTGAAACCGCGGTCGCGGAACGGGATGACGACCTCGCGCTCGGGCACGATGCGTCCGTTGAAGTACGCGACGCGCTGGTTGCTTTGCGGATTGCTGCGGCTGTCGCTCATGGAGTGCCCCGATACTGGAAGATTGGTTGCCGGCCCCCACCCCAACCCTCCCCCGTGGACACGGGGAGGGAGAGCCGCGCAGCGGCTGGGAGGGGGCCGGCACGAACGGTTGAAGCAATTATAGTCCCGCGAACAGCGGCGCACGGGTTTCGGCGAATTCCTCGACCGCGCCGACCAGCCTGTCGCCGTCGGCCGCGTCGAGCGCGAGCGACAGCGCCATCATCCCGCGCTTGGCGAACCAGATGCCGCGCTCCAGCAGGTCGAAATAGCAGAGGTCGAGCAGACCCGAATGCCCGTTGGCCGCGTCGGCGGCGTTGCGGATCGGCTGCCCCGTCATGTGCACGCCGATCATCGAGCCGATGCCGGTGAACTGCATGGCGATGCCCTTCCGGCGCACCGCCGCGTTGAGCCGCTCGCGCAGCCCGTCGCCGAACTTGTTGAGCTTGCGCGCGTCCTCCGGCTTGTAAACCTCGGTCAGTCCGGCATAGCCGGCGTTCATCGTCAGCACGTTGTTGTTGAAGGTGCCGGCGTGCTGGAACCCGTTTTTGTTGCGCGGATCGAACCACTCCATCAGGTCGCTGCGGCCGCCGAATGCGCCGAAGCTCATGCCGCCGCCGACATATTTGCCGAGCGTGGTGATGTCCGGGTTGATGCCGTGCACCTCCTGCAACCCGCCCGGCGCGAGGCGCGAGGTCATTACCTCGTCGAAAATCAGGATCGCGCCGGTCTCGCTCGCCAACGCGCGCAAATCGGCGAGGAAGTCGCGGGTCGCCGGGATGCAGCCGCCGCCGCCCAGCATCGGCTCGATCAGGATCGCCGCGAGATCGCCCTGGTGCGGCGCCACCAGCGCGCGCACTCCCTCGATGTCGTTATAGGTGCCGAGCAGATAGTCGAACGGCGCATTGATGATGCTGCCCTTGCCGCGGAAATAAAAGACCCCGCCGTGATAGCCGCCGGCAAACACCAATATTTTCTTTTTGCCGGTGATCGCGATGGCGGCGCTGACCGCCATCAGATTGGCCTCGGTGCCGGAATTGGTGAAGCGCACCAGGTCGATCGAGGGAAAGCGGTCGCAGATCGCCTGGGCGAACTTTGCCTCGGCGGCGCCGTGCGCGCCGAAGTTGATGCCGCCGTCGAGCGCCGCGTCGATGGCCTTGCGGATCGCCGGGTGCGAGTGACCGTAGAGCCCGGCGGTGAACTCGGAGAGAAAATCGGCGTATTCGTGGCCGTCGGCATCCCACAGATGCGCGCCCTCGCCCTTGACCATGGTCAGTGGGAACGGCTGGGCATAGATCGCCGAGCGCGTGTTGCCGCCCGGCAGCGCCGCGCAGGCGGCTTCGTAGAGCGCCGCGCTTTTGGGGTTGCGGGCGCGGTACTGCTCCTCGGCTTCCTCAATCGCGGCGTCGATGTCGATATTGGCGGGATGAGCGGCGGGCATAATGTCTCCTTTCGACTGCCGCCGTTTTAGCACAAGGCCCTCCGGGCACGTCAGCTATCGTCAAGCTCTTGCTGGACAACCGCCCGCAATGGCGGGAGAGCTAGCCGAACGGTGTCCCACACCCTGTTGGCGGCCACATCCTCGTAATCATGCCGATAGATGTTGCCTGCGCCCGCCATCTGATGCCATGGGATATCCAAATGGCGAGCCTTCAGTGCGTCGGATAATCGGCGAAGCCTCGGAAATAATTTCCAGACAGCGCGTCGTTGCGTAGACCCGCATGACGTCGTCGCGGAAGCTTATGAAGTCCTCCCCGCTCGCAAAATGTTGCGCCAAAGTGATGTTGTGCAGGAGGTCGCGCAGTGCGCTCGTGTCGCTCTCAGAAGGCATAGAGCGCATCCTGGGCCGACGGGCGGCGCAGATGCGGCTTGAGCGCCTCGCGATCGATCACATCCACCGGCGCTTCGAAGAGAGCGGCGATGTAGTCCTTCAGCCCGACATAATCGAAGATCGTTACGTGCGCGTCAGGATCGAATTCGATCAGAATATCCACGTCGCTATCCGGCCGATTGTCGCCACGCGCGACAGAGCCGAATAGCGCGGCATGCCGGACGCCGCGAGCTCGCAAGGCAGGCTCGTGGCGTCGCAGCGTGTCGAGCGCGTGCTGTGCATCCATCCGCAAAATATAACACAAACGGCGTGATTTAGCCGGTATACGCGCGCCGGCCGTGGTCGCGCAGCCACAGGCGGATCAGGTGGCGGCGGCGCTCGGGCTCGGGGTGGTCCTCGAATTCGGTGCGGCTGTGGCCGAGGGTGCGGTTGTCGACGAACTGGATTTCGCCGGGCGCGAACTCGAAATCGATCGCGAGCGCCGGGTCTTCGAAGGCCTCCAGCATCGCGGTGAGCGCGGCGGCGCCTTCGTTGTCGACCGGCTCGCCCTTCATCGCGTAGCCCGAATTGATCTGGTGGACGCTGAACCGGGCGCGCAACTCCTCGCCGTCCTCGAACACCGGGGCGAAGAAGGTCTCCGGCTCGCCGGGGAAGAACTCGCGCTGGCGGTCGAACCAGAACGGCTGGTAAAGCCGCGGCAGCAGCCCGCGGTGCTGCGCCAGCAGCCGGTTGTAGACGGTGTGGAAGCTCAAGACGCGGCTGACCCCGCCCGATTTGGCGGTGCGCAGGCATAAGAGGCCGACGAACTCGGGCGGCGTCGTGTTGTAGGCGTTGTCGATGTGGAAGCGGATTTCGATATTGGTCGAGTCGGGCCGCACCCCCGAGCCGGGCAGCGCCTGCTTGCCGGTGTCCCAGACGTTGTAGATCATCGTGCCGTCGAGCTTTTGCGCGACCGGGCGCGCCACCATCGACGACAACAGCCAATAGATCGCCTGCGCCTCCTCGTCGCCGAGCTCGTCGAGCGGCAGGCGGTCGACCACCGCGAACCGCACCCCCGTCGTCAGGATGTGGCGCACCTCGGCCATCGCCGCGTGGCAGTTGGTCAGGTCGAAATCTGCTGGGCTGCGCAGGATCGTCGGCAGCGGATGAGCACGGATGTCGTCAGCGGCGCGGCGGATCTCGTCGAGACAGGCCGGCGACAGCACAACCCGGTACTTCTCGCTCTTGATATCGGCGCGCCGCCACGCGCTCGCGCCCTCGATCGGCTGGTCGATCATGCCGGTATCCTCGTTCGCGGTTTGGCGCGATAACACTACCACGGCGTTGCGACTGCAAGGGGCTCGGCCGGTCTGAAGCGGCCTATGCGCCTGGGCGAAGCAGGAACCGGCGGGCAACCTCAGCGTTTCCGGAACGCTGCAGTTAATCTCCGCAATGCGGAGGATGGGGGATGGCCCAGTATCCGAAATACACGACGACGGTGATCGGAGCGCACAGCGTGCCGCGTTGGTACGAGGCGCTCGACCGTCTCGTCGGGCTGGGCCAGCTGGCGCCGGGCGATTTCGCCGACGCCCAGTTCCGTGCGATGCAGGCCGCGATCGCCGACCAGGAAGCCGCCGGCATCGACGTCATCACCGGCGGCGAGATGCACCGGCGCACCCATAACCGGCACGCCCCGCCCAACGCGATGCTCAACCATTTCTGGCAGCGCATCCCCGCTTTCCAGGGCGAGACCCGGCCAAAGCCGATCACCGCGCACGACCCCAACGTCACCCACCCGGCGGCGACCTGCAACGGCACGATCGGCGACAGCACCGATCTGGGGCTCGTCGACGAGTTCAAATCCGTCGCGGAATTCGCCCGCAAGCCGGTCAAGATCACCATGACCGGGCCGCATCTTCTCGCCGCCGTGGCCTACGACGAGCATTACGGCGACCTGCCGCGGATGATGCTCGACCTCGGCAAGCTGTTGCGGAGCAACTTCCTGCGCCTCGCCGAAGCCGGGTGCAGGCACATCCAGATCGACGAGCCCTATTTCACCCCGGTCGGCGACCAGGAAGTCGCCGCTGCGGTGGAGGCGATCAACCTCGCGGTCGAGGGCCTGCCCGACGACATCCATGTCTCGGTTCACATCTGCCAGGGAAACTACGCGGTGGGCCCGGATTACGACGGGCAGATCGGCCACCGCTATTTCGACATCGGCCGCTACAAGGCGGATCTCGTTTGCCGGATCGATTGCGACGCCATTCTCATCGAGCACGACATGACCCCCCATTTCGAGGGACTGCTCGGCAACAAGCAGCTCGGGGTCGGGGCGGTCGATGTGCAGGCCCCCAATATCGAGACCGGCGAGCAGATCGCCGAGCGCATCCGCGCCTATTCCTGGCTCGCCGCCGAGCAGACGATCATCACCAGCTCGTGCGGGCTCAACCACTTGCCCCGGCATATCGCCTTGGGAAAGCTGCGGTCGATGACCGAGGCCAAAGCGATCCTCGGTGGGATCCTCTAGCATGTCGGACCCGCGGACCACGCCGCACCACCGCCGCGAGCAGATCGAGGAGCGGCTGCGCACGACAGAAGAGCGGTTCCGCCAAGCCCAGGCGGCGGGCGGCATCGGCTGGTTCGAATGGGATCTTGCCACCGGCGAATGGGAGTGGACGCCGCATATCGCGACCTTGTTCGGGTTTGCCGCGGCCGGCGCGCCCTCATCCTTTGCCTCGGCAGAGGCGACGATCTTCGCCGACGACGTGCCCAAGCTGCGTGCCGCCGTCGAGGCGGCGTCCCAATCGGGCGCCTATTACACCGAATTCCGGGTCAAGCACCCCGACGGCAGCGTCCATTGGATCGCCGGCAAGGGCGAGGCCAGCACGGACGATAGCGGCCGCACCCGCTGGATCGCCGGCGTCTATTACGATATTTCCGAGCGCAAGACCCTGGAAGCCCGGCTGCTCGGGCTCAACGAAACGCTGGAGGCCCGCGTCAGCCAGCTGCGCGAGGTCGAGACTGCGCTACAGCGCGCCAACGAGACGCTCGAGCAACGGGTCCACGAGGAGACCAAAAAGCGCCTGGAGACCGAAGACGCGCTGCGCCAGGCGCAAAAGATGGAATCGATCGGCCAGCTCACCGGCGGTATTGCGCATGATTTCAATAATTTGCTGACCGTGATCCTCGGCAATATGGAGACGCTGCAGCGCCGGTTGCCGCCCACCCATGAGGGCCAGCGCATGGCCGCCGCCGCCCGGGACAGCGCGTCGCGCGGGGCGAAGCTGACCCACCGGCTGCTCGCATTCGCCCGCCGCTCGCCGCTGGCACCCGAGGTTTTTTCGCCGAACAAGCTGGTCACCGGCATGTCGGAATTGCTGCGCCGCGCGCTCGGCGAGACGGTCACGGTACGGGCGGTGCTGGCCGACGGACTGTGGAGCACCTTCGCCGACGCCAACCAGCTCGAAAACGCGCTGATCAACCTCGCGGTCAATGCGCGCGATGCGATGCCCGGCGGCGGCAAGCTCACCATCGAGACCGCGAATTGCGAGTTCGACGACACCGATATCAGCCGGCGGGGCGATCTGCCGCCGGGACAGTATGTCGGCATCTTCGTCACCGACACCGGCACCGGCATGGCCGCCGAGATCACCGACAAGGTGTTCGAGCCGTTCTTCACGACCAAAGATATCGGCCAGGGCACCGGCCTCGGCCTGTCGCAGGTCTACGGCTTTATCAAGCAGTCGGGCGGGCACGTCCACATTGTCAGCGCCATCGGCAAGGGCACCACCGTCAAACTTTATTTGCCGCGCTATCAGGACATGATCGCGGCCGCAAGCCCGGAGCTTGAGGATGCCGATTCGCCGCGGGCGAAGCCGGGCGAAACCGTGCTGGTCGTCGAGGACGATCCCGATGTGCGCGACTATACCGTGACCGCGGTCAGCGAGCTCGGCTATGGGGTGACGACCGCCGGGAACGGCGCGGCAGCGCTGAAGAAGCTCGAACAGAACCCGGAATTAAAACTCTTGTTCACCGATGTCGGCCTGCCCGGCGGCATGAACGGCAAGCAGCTTGCCGACGAGGCGCTACGCCGCCGACCGGATCTGAGGGTGCTGTTCACCACCGGCTACGCCCGCGACGCCATCGTCCATCAAGGCCGGCTCGATCCCGGAATAGAAGTCGTGCTGAAGCCGTTCGGTCTGTCGGAGCTCGCTGTTAAACTGCGCCGGGTGTTTGACTCCTGATCCGCGCTTCGTTTTGCGAAGCTGCGGCAGGCCGTCCAGGCATTGCTTGGTTTGCAGGAGCTGCCGTGCTCGCATCCGACGGTTCGAGGGTGACCAGAAACATGCCGACCAAAATCCTCGTCGTCGACGATAACCGGGACATTTGTCAGGTCGTCGCCGACATGCTGGCGCCGACTGGAGCGGAGGTGGTTTCGGCGTTAAACGGCACCGAGGCTCTTGGTCTGCTCGACAAGACCTCGATCGATTTGGCGATCATCGACCTGCTCTTCGCCGGGCCGGTATCGAGTGACCTTGTGGTGCAACAGGCGAAGTTCCGCAATTGTCAGGTCATAACGATGAGCGGCACCTTGGCCTCGGACCGGCGCGGCCGCGAGCTCCAGCACCCGCATCTCGTCAAGCCGTTCGGAACCCAGCAGCTGGTCGACCTCGTCGCGGCGACGCTGGCGCGCAAAGGCCGCCCGTCAGCCATACTGTAACTCTCTGTCGCCGACGCCTCAGGCGATGAAGTAGCTGACGATGAAAAGGATGATGACCAGCGCGATCGAAATCGCCAGGACATAGCGAACCACGCCCTCTTTGCTCGAGGCGCGCGCCTCGGTCGGCGTTTTGACGATATGTTCGGGCATCACGGACCTTCTGTAGAGCCATTGTCGGTTAGGTGAACGGCGGGCGATCCCGGTTTGATCCGCAGCTGCGCCGCAAGGCCGGCGCTGCGTGGCTCGAGTCTTGGGCCTTGGTCGCGCGTGTTGAGCCTCAGGGCGCGCCAATGCGCCAGGTGAATTTCACCACGCCGGGGGTGGCGGCCAACCGATCGAGGAATGTCGCCTGGCTCGCCCGTCGGAGCCCGCCAGCGCACATCGTAGCGCAGCTCCCGGCGGCCTTCCCCTTCCTGGCTCACCGCTCCCCCGCGCTCGACGACAGTGTATTGCCCTCCGGAGAGGGCCGCCTTGACCGGCGGGTCGCCTTCGACCGTCACTTCCACCGTCGCGCGGTGGTCGGCCGGGAGCGCCTGCTCCAGATGCTTGACCGCATTCAGCACGACAAAACCCAGCGCCGTGGCGACGACCCCCAAACCGATCGAGCCGGCGCCAAAACACAGCCCGACGACGGTGACGAACCACAAGGTCGCCGCGGTGGTCACGCCGACCGCCATATCGCCGCGCCGGATGATCGCGCCCGCGCCGATAAACCCCATGCCGGAGAGAATGCCGAGCGGCAGCCGCATCAGGTCGAGCTGAATAAATGTATCGGGCGGCTTGTTGCGCGTCGCCAGCAGCAAATTAACCTCGATCATCGCGAACGCCGAGGCCAGGCAGACGAGGAGAGTGGTGCGCATCCCGGCGGTCTTGCCGTGCTCGCCGCGGTCCCAGCCGACCAGCGCCGCGGCCGCCGACGCAAAGACCAGCCGCAGCAGGATATCGCCCCAGCCGATGGTCAGCGGCATCGCGCGCGCCGCCGTACGCTATCCGTGCGCGTGCTCGCGGCGTTGCGCTTGCGGGTGGCTGCGGCCTTTTTCGCCGAGGCCGAGCGATCCGCCGCCGAGCGCGAGGCCGACGCCTTGCCGCCGATCCGGCCGCCCTTGCGCGAGGAGGCGTGACTGACCGGGTGGCCGCGGCCCGAGCCGCTTTTCTTGCCGCCGCCGGTTTCCTTGTTGACGGTGGCCCAGGCGCGCGCTTCGGCTTCCTTCTCCGACACGCCGCGGGACTCGTACCCCTCGGCGATGTGGTCGGCCATCCGTTCCTGCTTATCGGTGTATTTCGATTTGTCGCCGCGTGGCATGGCAAATGCTCGCTCTGTGTGAAAGCCAAGTCTCATGCCTTAACCGCGGTACGCGGCCGGAGTTCCGTCCGACGCCCCGGGTCAGCGAGAGGGCGGGTTCTCGACCGCGTGGGCGGGGTCTTCCTTGTTCAGCACGGCGGCGATCAGACGATATTTCATCCGCGCGTTGGTCATGTCGCGGAAGAAGGTGACGAGGTCGTTCCACGGGTCGTTGACCTTGGTCAGCCCCGAGATGAAGGCAACGACCGTGCCGACCTCGGTTCGGCCTTGCATGACAAACCAGCCGCCGACGAACAGGATGCCGACCGTGCCGAAGTGGTAGAGCAGGTTGATGAGAAAATTCATCGAATACTTGCGCCGGTAAATCTGCATGTTGAGAGAATAGATCTCGCCGACGCGCCGCCGGTAGGAACGCCCCTCGCGCTCGAGCACCCCATCCGCGGTCTCGGCGACGATGTCGCCGCTGAGCCGGCGCATGACCTGGATGCGGGCTTCGGTGCGCTGGTTGATCGCCTTCTGCACCATCGGCACGAACAGGGATTGCGGCACGAACAGCACCAGCGCGACCGCGGCCATCCACGGCTGGAGATAGATGAGGTATGCAAAGACCGCGATCAGCACGCCGCCGTGCAGCACCGGCTCCGACACGCTGGTGGCGACAAACGACCCTACCGGGTCCGCCTCGGACAGGATGATCGAGATGCCCACTCCCTCCCTGGCGGTGGTATCGGGTTCGGGATGGCGCAGCGCCGCGGCAAAGGTATCGAGGCGCAGGCGCTGGCTCGCCGCCTCGCCGACCGAGTTGCGGTAGATGTTCCAGAGCAGTTTCCCCGCGCCCTGCACCAGCACTGTGGCCGCGTAAACGCCGCACAACCAGATCAGCGACGTAAACTCGCGCTGCCCGATCGCGTCGTTGACGATGCGCCGCTGCAGCTCCAGCGGAACCAGGTCCAGCAGGAAGATGCAGACCGACAACACCGCCAACAGGATCTGGGCACGGCCGCTGGTCTGCCAGATGTACCCGTAGAGCCCCTGCGGCGCCTTCGTGCCGTGCTGCGGCTTGGCCGGCTCGGCAGGTTTGCGGCGGCCGGCGGCTTTGCGGCGGCGAACGGTGGAAGCCCGCGAGGAGGTTGCGGGTGAAGCGGGCGCGGCGCTTTTTTTTGTCACAGCGAGCCAAACGTCCCTTGCGCGCGCCGGTTCCGCATCGCTGCTAATGCAACGGCCAGAAGAGCATGATGAGCGGCACGCCCATCACCACCACCAGCGCCGATAGCGGCAGACCCAGCTTCCAGTAATCGCCGAAGCGATAGCCGCCGAGCCCCATGACCAGCGTGTTCGACTGGTGGCCGATCGGCGACAAGAAATCGGAGCCGGCGCCGAGCGCGACCGCGATCAGAAACGGGTCGAGGTTGTACCCCAGCATCTGCGCCAGGCTGGCGGCGATCGGCCCCATCACCAGCACCGCCGCGGCGTGGTGCAGGATCGGCGTGATCAGCATGGTCACGACCAGCACCGCGGCCAGGATGGCGTAGCTGGGCAAAAAGGCGCCCGCACCCGACAGCGACGAGGCGATCAACTTCGCCGTGCCGGTCTGCTCCACCGCCTGGCCGATCGGGATCAGGCAGCCGAGCAGTATCAGGATCGGCCACTCGACCGCGGCATAGGCTTCCTTCAGCGACAGCAACCCGAACAGCACCAGCGCCACCGCCGCGGCGACAAAGGCGATGTCCACCGGGACCAGTTCGAGCCCGCTCGCCCCGACCGCCAGCGCCAGGATAATTAGCGGCAGGATCAGGCGGCGCGGCTGGCCGAGCTTCAACTCCCGCTCGGCCAGCGGCAGGCAGCCGAGCGCCAGCAGGATGTCCGGCATCCGGCTGGAATGGCCCTGCAGCACGACGGCATCGCCGGCCTCGAACCGCTGCTGGTGCAGCCGCGAGCTGCGCAGCCGGCCGCGACGGCCGATGCCCAGCACATTGACGCCGTAGCGCTCGCGCAGATGCAGCTCGCTGGCCGAGCGCCCGATCAGGTCGGAGCCGGCGGTGACGATCGCCTCGACGACGGTCAACTCGTGGTCGTCCGCCGGTGGCCGCTCGGGTGCGGGCTTTTTGCCGGTCCGGCGCGGCGCCTTGGCATCGGCGGCGATGTTGTCGGGCAGCTTTTGCGGCTTCTTCTCGGTGCCGACCAGCTCGAGATTGCCGTCGCGGGCGAACTGCTCGATGACCTGGGGCTCGGCCTCGACCACCAGCACGTCGTTCGCGTACAGCTTCCACCGCCGCGTGGGGATTTGCCGCCGCCGCCCGCCTTCACGGATCAGCCCGACGATGCCGACGTCGTTGCCCGTCAGCCTCTCGACCTCTCCAACGGTCTGGCCGACAAACGGCGATTTGGCGATGACGCGCACTTCGCTGGTGTAATCCTCGATGGTGAACCCGCCGATATCGGCGGTGCCGCGCAGGCCCTTTGGGATCAGCCGCCAGCCGAAGGCGAGAAACAACCCGCCGAGGATCGCGATCCCGCCGCTGACCGGGGTGAAGTCGAACATGTGGAACGGCTGGCCCACCAGCTCCTGCCGCACCGTCGAGATCAACAGGTTCGGCGAGGTGCCGATCAACGTCATCGAACCGCCGAGCAGCGAGGCAAAGGATAGCGGCATCAGAAATTCGGACGGCGCCCGCCCGTTGCGCCGCGCCACCTGAATTGCCGCCGGAATAAAGATCGCCAGCGCGCCGATATTTTTGACAAAGGCCGAGAGCAGCGTGACGCAGGCGACCAGCACGCCGACCTGCGCCGCCTTTGACCCGAGCAGGGGCTTGAGCCAGCGCAGCAGGATTTCGATCGCGCCGGACTGGCCGATGGCCACGCTGACGATCAGCGCCGCGGCGATCAGCGGCAGCACCGGATTGGCAAAACCGGAAAAGGCGTGGTCTTTCGGGACAATCCCGCAAGCGACCGACGCCAGCAACGCCAGGAGCGCCACGAGGTCGTAACGCAGCCGATCCCACAAAAACAGCGCGATCAGGCCACCGAGGATGACCAGAGTCAGGATTTGATCGCGGTTCACGCGGCCTTCTCCGGATTAAACCGGGAGGGCCGAGCCGGCCCGCCGTCAGACTTCAAGATATGTGGAAAGACAAGCGGCCGGAACCAGGCGCAGGCTGCGTTATAAGGTCAGCTCGCTTTCGCGGTGACGCCCCTGCCGGCTTTCCAGCTGCTCCGCCTCGCGCTCAAGGTCCTCGGCGGTGCGCAGCCGCGCATCCCAGATCGCGGGATTCTCCGCCCGATCGGCGAACTCGCGATACCAGCTGGCGAGATCGCGTAATTTCTGGGCCTGATCCATCTGGGGGAGTCCTTTCGTACCGACGCGTTCGTTCAACGCAAGACGCGGGCCAGGGTTCCGTCGCATCCAAGATGAATTGCGGCCCCCGAACCTCGGCCCGCGACAGGGCTGGCAGAGGCCAAAAAACTTGTTTCGGGGGCGGAGACGGGTTCAATGCGGTTATGGGCCGAGAGCCGGTGCCGGCCGAAGTTGATTTCCCCTGAAGCGGCTCGGGCCGCGGTCAGGATTCGAGCACGCCGATGTCGAGACGATCGTGAGCCAGATCGAGCCCCAGGAAGGTGCGCCACCGTCGCTGATGTCGCTGGGTGAAGCGCTGGCGCTGGCCGATCGCTGCCGCAACGAAGGCCGATTGCCGGAGGCGGAGGCGCTTTGCCGCCGGGTGATCGAGGCGCAGCCGAACACGCCGGAAGCGGAGCATCTGCTCGGCCTCATCGCGCACCAGAACGGCAAGCTCGGCGAGGCGATCGAACATGTGCAGCGGGCGACCGAACTCGCGCCGCAGACCGCGCTGTTTCACGCCAATCTCGGCGAGATGCTGCGGCTGGCGGGGCGTCCTCGCCTCGCCGCCGACGCGGCGCGGCGCGCCCTCGCGATCGATCCGCAAATGGCAATGGCGCTGGGCAATCTCGGCGCGGCGCTCTACGAGCTGAAGGATTATGAAGCGGCCGCCCGCGCCCATCGGCAGGCGATCGCGGCCAAGCCCGACTTCGCCGAAGCCCACAACAGTCTCGGCAACGCGCTGCACGGCTTGCGACGGTTCGAGGAGGCGGTCGCCGCCTATCGCCGCGCGCTCGAGCTCAGGCCCGACTATGCCGACGCCTTGGCCAACCTCGGCACGACGCTGCACCACAGCGGTGAGTTCGACGACGGCATCGCGGTTTTGCGCCATGCCATCGCCTTGTCGCCGCACCATGCCAATGCGCACTCCGGCCTCGGCATCTTGTTGCTGATGCGCGGCGATTACGGCGAAGGCTGGGACGAATACGAGTGGCGGCTGCGCTCGACGGAGCGCACCGGCCCGCGCTTTCCCGAGCGGCCGTGGCAAGGCGAAGACCTTGCCGGCAAGCACATCTATGTCCAGGCCGAGCAGGGGTTCGGTGACGCGGTGCAGTTCGCGCGCTACATCGCGCCGCTGGCCGCTGGCGCCGGCAGCGTCACCTTGCGCGTACACCAGCAGCTGGTGACGCTGCTGCGCGAGAGCCTGCCCGGCGTCGCCGTGCTGGGAGATCGCGGCGACCCTGCGCCCTACGATTGCGATGCCGTGCTGCTGAGCTTGCCGCGCCTGTTCAAGACGCGGCTCGAAACCATCCCCGCCGATGTGCCTTATCTGCGCGTGCCGGTGGCGGCGCGGCAACGCTGGCAAAAGCGGCTGGCGACGATGAAGGGGGTCAAGATCGGCGTGGTCTGGGCGGGCAACCCCGAGCACGCCAACGATGTCCGCCGCTCGGTCGACCTGTCCCTGCTGGCGCCGCTCTTCGCCGTTCCCGGCGCCTCGTTCGCCAGTCTCCAAGTCGGCCCGCGCGCCGCCGATCTTGCCCAGCTGCAACGCCGCGACAACCCGATTGGCGATCTGTCGCCGCAGCTTGACGATTTCGTCCAGACCGCGGCGGCCGTCGCGGCGCTCGATCTGGTGATCACGGTCGACACGTCGGTCGCCCATCTTGCGGGCGCGCTCGGCAAGCCGGTGTGGGTCTTGCTGCCGTGGGTGACTGATTGGCGCTGGATGCTCAACCGGGAGGACAATCCCTGGTATCCGACGATGCGGCTGTTCCGTCAGCAAAAGCGCGAGGGCTGGGCCGATGTCATAACCCGCATGACGGCGGAGCTCGCACGGGTCGCGAACGGCGACGCCTTCCCGCTGACGCCGTTCAAGGCCGACGGCGAGCGGCGGGCGGCGCGGGCCGCGGCGATCATGGCGGCGGAAGCCGCGCATGCCGGCTCGCCGGTGCTCGCGCCGGCGCAAATAGCACACCCCGGCGAGGCATTGATCCTGGCCGAGCAGAAGCGCCGCCACGGGTTCCTGGGCGACGCCGACGAGCTCGCCCGGCGCGCGCTCGCCGCCGAGCCCGACAACGCCGAGGCGGTCCACACCCTTGGCCTTGTCGCCCATCAATCGGGCAAGCTCGACGAAGCGATCGAGCATTTGCGTCACGCCGTTTCACTGGACCCGGACGTGGCGCTCTACCACGCCAATCTTGGTGAGATGTGCCGCATGGCCGGCCGAACCGATGAGGCGATCGCCGCCGGCCGGCGCGCACTCGAGCTCAATCCGGACTACCCCGGCGCGCTGAGCAATCTCGGCATCGCGCTGTTCGACCAGGGCAGGTTCGAGGAAGCGGTCGATCATTACGACCGCGCGCTGGCGCTGCAGGACGATTTTGTCCAGGCGCACAGCAACCGCGGCAACGCGCTGCAACGGTTGAAGCGCTTTGCCGAAGCCGAGCCGGCCTATCGCCGCGCGCTCGAATTGCAGCCCGAGTTTGTCGATGCCTGGAACAATCTCGGCACTTGCCTGCGCGAATTGGGGCGTCCGGAGGAAGCCGAAGCGGCCTACCGCGAGGCGCTGAAGCGCAAGCCCAACGATCCCGAGACGCTCGACAATCTGGCGCTGGCGGTCAAGGAGCTCGCCCGGCTCGACGAGGCCGCCGACCTGTTGCGCCGCGCGCTCGTGATCGAGCCGCGGCTCGATAAGCTTCACATCCACTACGCCAGCTCCTCGTCGGCCAACACAAGATCGAGGAAGCGGCCGCGGCGGTCGAGCAGGCGCTGGCGCTGAACGCGGACAACCCCGACGCCGTCAACTTGATGGGCCGCGTCGCGATCGAACGGGGCCATCCTGACGCGGCGATCGCCCATTACCGCCGCGCGCTTGCCCTCCAGCCAGACCTCGCCGACGCCTACAACAATATGGGCAACGCGCTCAAGGAGGTCGGCCGTCTGCAAGAGGCGCATGCGGCCTATCTCGACGCGCTCCGCCTCGATCCGGAGCTCTCGGGCATCTACGTCAACCTGGCGGACTCGAAGATTTTCACGCCCGGCGACCCGCATCTCGCGGCGATGGAGGCGCTCGCGGCAAAGACTGAAGGGCTCGCGAAAATCGACCGGATGCAGCTCGATTTCGCGCTCGGCAAAGCCTATTCCGACCTGAAGGATTACCCCCGCTCGTTCGCTTGCCTGCGCGCCGGGAACGCGGCAAAGCGCACGATGATTTCCTATGACGAGACGCCGCTCTCGCTCTGTTCGAGCGGATCGAGGCGGTGTTCACGCGCGGCCTGATCCGGGCCAAGTCCGGCGGCGGCGATCCCTCGCCAATGCCGATCTTCGTGATCGGCATGCCGCGCTCAGGAACGACGCTGGTTGAGCCACCCCGCGGTGCATGGCGCGGGCGAGCTGAAGACGCTCACCGACATCGTCCGCGGACAGGAGGGCAAACCGGCGTCCTACCCTGAATTTATGGCGGCGCTCGATACCGCTTCGTTACGGGCGGTCGGCGCGGGTTATGTGGCCGCGGTGCGCAAGCTCGCGCCGGACGGCGAGCGCGTGACCGACAAGATGCCGTCGAACTATTACTATGCCGGGCTCATCCATCTCGCCTTGCCCAACGCGAAGATCGTGCACTGCGTGCGCGATCCCGTCGATACCTGCTTGTCATGCTTTTCGAAGCTGTTTTCCGATGAGCAGGTCCATACCTACGATCCCGGCGAGCTCGGCCGCTACTACAAGCGCTACGAGCGTCTGATGGCGCATTGGCGCCGCGTGCTGCCCGCCGGGGCGATGCTCGACATGCGCTACGAAGAGGTTGTCGCCGACCTCGAAACGCAGGCGCGGCGGCTCGTCGCGTATTGCGGTCTGCCGTGGGACGACCGCTGCCTTGCGTTTCACGAGACGAAGCGGCCGGTCAGAACCGCCAGCGCCACCCAGGTACGCCGGCCGATCTACCAGAGCGCTGTCGGCCGCTGGCGAGTCTACGAAAACGAGCTCGCGCCGCTCCTCGCCGCGCTCGGTTAGGTTGGCTCGGTTTTTCTATCCCTTGGCGCGGGAAGCCTGCTGTCAAATCGCGTTATTAGCATATATGATTAACACAAAATCGCTTTCCCCGAGGGGCCTGGCCCGGGGGTGGCCGTCACTGGAGCGTCCGAACCTTGTCTCCTCCGCAGATGCGCGGGGCATAGGCATAGGAGCGCATTAGGTGGAAGCGCCGAAGTTCCGCGATCTTTTGATGACCACGTCGGTCGTGGCCTTGCTGGCGGGCATGGGGAGCCCGGCGCGCGCGCAATCCAACTTTTCGATCAACGCCTCAACGGCGGGCAACGTCACGATTGCCGGCGCCCATACCGGCGTCACGGTCGCCTCCGGCGCGGTCAGCATCGGCGGCAGCGTCATCAACACGGGCACGATCGCCAGGGCCCGTCCCGGGGTCGTGGTCAGCATCAGCCAAGGGACTTTCACCGGCGGCATTACCAATGCCGGCGCGATGTCGGGCAATGTCACCGCCGGGACGGTACTTAACGTTTCCGGCACCGCCTCGGTGGCGGGCGGCATTTCGAACACCGGCACAATCCAGAGCCCGCGCGCCAACGCGGTGGCAGTCTTCAATGTCCCGACATTCGGCGGCGGCATCAGCAATAGCGGCACAGTTTCCGCGACAACCCGTCAGGGCATTGAAGCCAGTACAATTTCGAACTTCTCGGGGGGTATCGCCAACAGCGGCACGATTACCGCGGGTACGCTCGGCGTATTCGTGAACAACATCACCACCTTCTCGGGCGGCCTCACCAACAGCGGCAGGATCGCCGCGGGACAGACCGCCATCCGGGCAAGTTTTCTGGTGAATTTCTCCGGCGGCCTTCTCAACAGCGGCACCATCTCGAGCGGGGCCACCGGCATCATCCTCAACGCCGATTCGTTCGTCTCGGGCGGCATTACCAATAGCGGCACGATATCCGGCCCCCGCGACGGCTTGCTGATCAACGGTGTCTCGACCGTCGTCGGCGGCCTCACCAATAGCGGCACGATCTCGTCGGGTTTGAGCGGCATCCGGCTGGTTTTCGGCACCACCTTCCTGGGCGGCCTCACCAACAGCGGCACGATTTCAGCCACCGGCGGCGCCCAGGCCGGCGTTTCCGTCGCCAACTACGCGACATTTTCGGGCGGGATTACCAACATCGGCTCGATCTCGGCCAGCGGCGACGCCATCGCCGTTTCCAGCACCGTGTTTACCGGCGGCATTTCCAACAGCGGCACGCTTTCAGGCACGGGCGGCGTTGCCGTGAGCAACGTCTCTGCGTTTTCCGGAGGACTCATCAACAGCGGGGGGATCATCGCCAGCAATACCGGTGTGTCCATACTGACCGTCTCGACCTTCACGGGCGGCGTCGCGAACAGCGGCACGATCTCGGCCGGCGCCACCCACGACGGCATTTTCGTCAACACCATCTCGACCTTCTCCGGCGGCATTGCCAATAGCGGCACAGTCTCGGCCGGCGCCGCGGCTATTGCCGCCTCCAGCATATCGGCCTTCTCCGGCGGCATCGCCAACAGCGGCACGATCTCGGCCGGCGGCGCCGGTCTTGCCGTCATTGTGGTATCGACCTTCTCCGGCGACCTCGCCAACAGCGGCACGATCTCGGCCGGCGGCAGCGGCATTGTCGTCGCCGGCGCCACAACCTTCTCGGGCAACATCAGCAATAGCGGCACGATCTTGGCGGGCGGTCCCGGCATCAATGTCGGCACCCTCACGTTCGGCGGCGTTTCCACCTTTGCCGGCGGCATCACCAACACCGGCACGATCTCGGCCGGCGGCGTCGGCATCCAGCTGCTGAGCACGCCGTCGGTAAGCATCTTCAATTCGGGCGCGATCACCGGCGGGGGCGGCACCGCGATCAAGTTCGATTCCGGGATCAACACCCTGACCCTGGGGCCGGGCTTTGCCATCGTCGGCAACGTGCTGGGGGTCGGCAACGACATCTTCCAGCTCGGCGGCACGGGCACCGGCGCGTTTAACCTGAGCTCGCTCGGCACACAGTACACCGGGTTCTCGACGTTCAACGTCGTGGGCGGGACCTGGGTCGCCACAGGCGCGAGCAATCAGAACTGGACGATTGCGGCCGGCGCCTTGCAGCTGGGCAATGGCGGCACGAGCGGGTCGATCACCGGCAACATCGCCGACAACGGTATTTTGGCGGTCAACCGCTCCGACACCTACGTTTCCAGCGGGACGATTTCGGGCAGCGGCTCCTTCGTGCAGATGGGGCCGGGCACCACGATACTAACCGCGAGCAATTCCTACACCGGCGGCACGACGGTGGCGGCCGGGGTGCTGCAGCTGTCCGGCGCGGGAACGCTGGGCGCGGCGACGGGGGCGCTGGCGGTGTCGGGCGGCACGCTCGACCTCGGCGCGACGGCGCAGACCACGGGGCCGCTGACGCTGAGCAGCGGCACGATCCGGAACGGCGCGCTCAACGCCTCCGCGTTTGGGGTGCAGGCCGGCACGGTGAACGCGGTGCTGGGCGGCGCGGGGGCGCTGACCGACCGTGGCGGCCGGGGTGCTGCAGCTCTCCGGGGCGGGGACGTTGGGGGCGACGACGGGTACGCTGGCGGTGTCGGGCGGCACGCTCGACCGCGGCGCGACGGCGCAGACCACGGGGCCGCTGACGTGGAGCGGCGGCTCGATCCAGAACGGCACGCT
>JBBRPG010000062.1:0-20199 GCA_038228485.1 Alphaproteobacteria bacterium | reverse complement strand
TCGCCGCGCGCTGCCCATTGCCGGTGCCGGCGGTGTAAAGCTCCATTTGTCTCTCCTTCTCAGCTGCCGGTCATCATAGCGCCGCTGCATGACATTGCGAGCCACGGCACGAGCCTATGGGGCGAGACTATGAGGCGACCGCTCTGATCTTGGCCCTGACCGCGGCGTCGGCCGAGCCGGCGATTTTCGCGAGCGCGGCGGTGAGGCTGGCACTCGGCCACATTGCGCCCACCGCATGCTCATAGGCGCGGCACGCCCGCAGTACGCCGAGATCGTCATGGAGCGGCCCGGTCACCATCAGCCCGATCGGCAACCCCTCCGCAAACCCGCAAGGGATCGAGGCGGAAGGGTTGCGGGTGAGGTTGAACGCCCAGGTATAGGTCAGCCAATCGCGGTAATTGCTCGGATCGGGCTCGCCGTCGCTGCGCGGGTCGGCATAGGCCGCAACGATCGGCATGGTCGGCGACAAGAGGATGTCGTAACGGTCGAAGAACTGGCGCACCGCCGCACCGAGCACCGCGCGTTTGCCGAGCGCCTCGATGAGCTGTTCCTGGGTCACCGACTCACCGGCGCGGCAGGTGGCGACAAGGCCGGGGTCCATCACCGCGATCTTCTCCGGCGTCATCGAGCGGATCAGCGCCCAAAACCCGCCAAGCGCCAGGGTCTGGAAGATCGGCAGCGGCGACTCGGTAAACGGGTCGGCGTGCTCGACGGTCGCGCCTTGATCGGCGAAGACTTTGGCGGCGGCCTCGACCGCCGCGCGCACCGCCGGGGCCGGCTCGGCGTAGCCCAGGGTCGGCGACAGCGCCACGCGCTTGCCTTTCATCGAGCCGTCCCGCACCCGGTCGCGACAGGCGATGCCGTCATCGGGCAGGCTGTACCAGTCGCGCGAGTCCGGCCCCTTCATCGCGTCGAGCATCAGCGCCGCGTCATCGACCGTGCGGGTCATCGGCCCGACATGGGCGACATCGCCGAACGCCGAGGGCGGATAGACCGCGACGCGACCAAAGGTCGGCTTGTGCCCGAAGACGCCGCTGAACGACGCCGGGATGCGGATCGAGCCGCCGGCGTCGGTGCCGACCGCGAGCGGACAGATGCCTGCGGCCAGGGCCGCGGCGCTGCCGCCGCTGCTGCCGCCCGGTGAGCGCTCGATATTCCACGGGTTGCGGGTGACCCCGCTCAACGGCGAGTCGGTGGTCGGCTTCCAGCCGAATTCGGGGGTCGTCGTCTTGCCGATAAAGATCGGGTTCTGCGCGCGCAGCCGGGCGGTCGCCGGCGCGTCCTCGTGCCAGCTTTGGTTCGGGTCGATGGTCTTGGAGCCGACAAGGCGCGGCCACCCCTTGGTCAGCTGCGTGTCCTTGATCGCCATCGGCACCCCGTCGAGCAGCCCCTGGGGCGCGCCTTTCTGCCAGCGCGCTTCCGAGGCGCGCGCCGCCGCCATCGCGCTCTCCGGGTCGTAGAGCACGAAGGCGTTGAGCGCGCCCTCATAGGTTTCGAGGCGGCGCAGCGCCGTCTCGACCACCTCGACCGGCGACAGCGTCTTGGCGCGGTAGCGGGCGAGCAGCTCGGTCGCCGGCAGAAAAGCGATATCGTCGGTCATCGGGCGCTCCTCCGCTCAGGTCTTCATCACCACGTTGCCCAGCGGCTCGCCACGCACGTACCGGTCGAGATTGCCGGCTACGGTGCCGAAGCGGCGGTCGCGGGCGCCGTCGGTCGCGCTCGAGCAATGCGGCGTCATGATCACATTCGGCAATTCGTGAAACGGCAACTGCGAGCCGCGGCGATTGGGCTCCGCCGCTGTCGGATACTGCCACCAGACATCGATCGCCGCCCCGCCGATCTTATTTTCCTTCAACGCATTGAAGAGCGCTTCCTCATCGATAATGCCAGCCCGGCCGATGTTGATCACGAACGCCGTCGGCTTCATCAGGCCGAACCGGCGTGCATCCAGCAGCCGCGTGGTCTCCGGCCCCAGGCCCGCCGCGATGACGACGATGTCGCAACGCGGCAGCATGCGGTCGATCTCGCCGAGCGGGTAGATTTCCGCGGCATTGCCCTTGTCCGCGATCGGGCTGCGGTTGGCGCCGATCACCGTGCAGCCAAAGCCGACCGCGCGCTTCGCCACCTCTCGGCCGATCTTGCCGTAGCCGACAATGCCGATCGTCTTGCCCATGATCTCGCCGTGCGTCGGACCGCCGCCAGCGCCGCCGCCGGTCGACCACACCCCGCTGCGAAACGCCGCCGCGATGTCGATGAGGCGGTGTTGCCATGCCAGCATCGTCATCAGCACGTACTCGGCGATCGCCTGCTCGTGTCCGGCGACGTTGCAGATTGTGATCCCCGGCGGCAGCGACGGCACATCGATCAGGTCGATGCCCGCGGCAACCGATTGCAGCAGCTTGACCCGGGGGGCCGGTGGAAAGTCCTTCCTCCAGATGTGGCTGACGACGATTTCCGCCTCGGCCAGCGCCGGGATCAGCCGCTGCGAGTCGTCGAGATCGATTAGCACCGTGGTGTCGAGCTTTGCCGCAGTCTTGGCGAGGATCGCCTCCCACACCCCCGGCCGCGCGCCGAAATTACCTAAAAACAATGTCTTCACGGTGAAATCCTTATGTCCTGGTGACGATGTTGATGAGGCTGTCGCCGCGCGCGAAGCGGCCGATATTGTCGGCGATCTCGTCCCAACGGCGGCGCACCATGCCGGCGGTCCAGCCCGAGTTGTGCGGGGTGACGATGGTGTTCGGCAGCTCGTGGAACGGGTGGCGCGAGCCGCGCCGGGTCGGGTCGTCCGGGTTGGGGTATTGCCACCACACGTCGAGCGCGGCACCGCCGATCTTGTTGTCGCGCAAGGCGGCGAACATCGCGTCCTCGTCGATGACCTGGCCGCGGGCGATGTTGATCAGGAACGCGGTCGGCTTCATCAGCGCCAGCCGATGCGCGGTGATGAGCCCGGTGGTTTCCGGCCCGAGCGCGGTGCAGATCGCCACCGTGTCGCATTCGGGCAGCATGCGGTCGAGCTCGGCGAGCGGGTAGATGCGCTCCACCTCCAGGTCCGGCTCGCGCGGGGTGCGGTTGGCGGCGAGGATGCGGCAGCCGAACGGCGCCGCCCGCCGCGCCACCTCGCGCCCGACCCTTCCATACCCGACGATGCCGAGCGTCGAGCCGCGCACCTCGCCATGCGGCGTGCCGCTCTGCACCCAGCTGCTGGCCCAGCTGCCGCGCTCGCGGAACTCGCCGGAGATCTGAACAAAGCGATGGTGCAAGGCCAGCATCGTCATCACGATGTATTCGGCGATGGCGGTCTCGTGGCCGAACGAGTTGCACACCGCGCAGCCTTTCGGCAACGCCGCAAGGTCGAACAACTCCGTGCCGGTCGCGACCGACTGCACCAGCCGGATTTTCGGTGCCGGCGGGTAATCGGCGCGCCAATGGTTGCTGACGAGGATATCGATGTCGGGTGCGAGCTCGGCCAGCCGGGCGCGGTCGATCGGGTCGGGCAGGACATCGTAATCGAGCCCGGTTGGCAGCTCGTCTTTGATCCCGGCGGCGGTGTCGGCGGCGACCCCGCCGAGGAATAGCGCTCTCATGGCTTTACCGCATGCTGTTCAAGAAAATCCTCACGCACGGTGATGCCGAGGCCCGGCCGGTCGGGCACCTCGATCATGCCCTCGCTGACCGGGAACGATTCCTCGACCAGATCGTGCAGCAGCGGGTTGGCGCCGAGCGAATACTCGACGATGAACCCGGCCGGCGAGGCCGCCGCCACCGCGAGACCCGCGGCAAAGGCCGGTGCGCCGGCCCACAGATGCGGCGCCAGCTTCAGGTTGAAGGCGCTGGCGATGGCCGAAATCCGCATCGCCTCGGTGATGCCGCCGCAGATGGCGAGGTCGGGCTGCATGATGTCGACCGCGCCCAGCGCCGCGAGGTCGCGGAAATCGTGGCGGGTGAACTCGCTTTCGCCGGCGGCGATCGGGATGTCGGTCGCGCGGCGCACCTCGGCGCACCCGGATTTGTCGTCGGCGGTCACCGGCTCCTCGAACCAGGCGATGTTGTCCTCCTCGACCAGGCGGCAGAAGCGCTTGGCCTCGGCCACCGACAACGTGCCGTGCGCATCGCACATCAGCCCGATATCGGGGCCGAGCGCTTCGCGGGCGGCATGCGATGGTGCCGTCGAACGAGAGGGTCTTGCCGAAATCGCTGGTGTGCTGCCGCTCTGGAGGGATCGGGATATGCACCCAATGCGCCTCGACCGATTTGATCTTCATCGCTTCTTTCCCATCCGCGAGGCTTAGACTAGCGGAAGTGGCGCAGGATTTCTGCTTCCCACAGATCGAGCTGATCGAGATCGTAGTCGAGCGGCGACAGCACCAGGTATTCGAGCCCGGCCGCGGCCAGCTCGGCGATGCGCTCGCGCATCTGCGCCGGGGTGCCGAGCAGGTAGCAGGTTTGCAGATGCTCGAACGAGCGGTGCGTGCCCATGATCCGCTCGATCAGCGGGCGCTGCACCTTGTGCGCCGCCGCCGCGTCGTCGGTGGGCACGACATGGGCGAAGTTGAGATGCGCGAAGGTCATGGCGCTGCGCGGGCGGCCGATCTCGTCGAGCCGGCGGGTGATCTGTTGCCAATCGGCGATGACGCTGGCGTTTGAGCCGGCGGCGCGGGCTAGCCAGCCATCGGCGCGCCGGCAGATGCGCTCGAGCACCGTCGGCGCGATGGTTTCGGGGTCGGGCGACAGACCGGTCTTGATCTTTGAGCCGCCGGCGACCCACAGAAGCGGCCGGGTCGGCAGCCTCGGGTCGATCGTCACCCGGTCGAACCGGTAGTAACGGCCGTTGTGGCTGACCTCGTCGCCGCTCCATAGCTTGTGAAAGATGTCGAGTATCTCGTCGGTGCGGCCCCCGCGCTCACTGAGCTTCACGCCCGCCACGCCGAATTCCAGCGCGTCCCAGCCGACCCCGACCCCGAGCTCGAACCGCCCGCCCGACAGCATTTGCAGGCTGGCGATCTCCTTGGCGAGAAAGACGGGGTTGCGGATCGGCGGGATCAGGATGCCGGTGGCGATCTTGATGGCGCTGGTGCACCCGGCTGCGAACGCCAGGGTTTCCAGCGGCGACAGCCAGGCGGTGCCGTAGAGGCCGCGCGCGGTCAGCAGGTGCTCGGCCACCCACAGCGCCTCATAGCCCAGCGCCTCGGCGCGGGTGGCGAATTCGCGCAGCCGTCCGGCTGTCGGGTAATCGAGCCCGGCAAACGAAAAGCTCGGCAGCATCAGGCCGAAACGCATTGCGCTCCCTCCATTCAGTTGTCATTGCGACACCCGGATAGCGCTTGCGCGTCATTCCGGGGGGAAGCAATCTCACGCCAATGGGGCAAAGGCGGATCGAGATTGCTTCGTCGCTGCGCTCCTCGCAACGACAACGTCAGACAGGAGCCCGCGATGACCGAATTCCGCTACGACCACGTCCATCTGCGCAGCCCCGACCCCGATGCGACGGCGGCGTGGTACGAGAAGATGTTCGGCGCCGAGGTGATCCGCTCGGTGATGTCGAACGGCATCGAGCGGACCGACATCCGGCTGGCCGGGGTCAACCATTTCATCGCCAAGGTTCCGGACAGCGCCGATCTGGCCGAAAAGCCGGAGAACAGCTTTGTCGGGCTCGACCATATCGGGCTGCGGGTCAACGACATCGACGGCGTCTGCGCCGAGCTGAAGGCAAAGGGCGCCGAATTCACCACCGAGCCAAAGACGATCCGTCCGGGGGTGCGCATCGCCTTTGTCCGCGGCCCGCAGGGCGTGCTGATCGAGCTGCTGGATCGCGATGTGATTTAAAAGGAGCGCGGGCGTCTCGCCCGCTCTTTCGAGGTCTGCGGGCGGGCGGGACGCCCGCGGTCCGGTTACGCCGCCTCGTCTTCTTCCTCGCGCTCCGGCAACGGGCCGGAATCCTTGCCCTTGGCCTCGGGGTCGCGGTCGACCAGCTCGATCAGCGCCATCGCCGCGTTGTCGCCATAGCGATAGCCGGCCTTGATGATGCGGGTATAGCCACCGGGCCGCGTCTTGTAGCGCTCGGCGAGCGTGGTCAGCAGCTTGTCGGCGAGCGCCTTGTCCTGCAGCACGGCAATCGCCTGACGCCGGACATGCAGCCCGCCGCGCCGTCCCAGCGTGATCAGCTTCTCGACGATCGGGCGCAGATCCTTGGCTTTCGGCAGCGTCGTCTTGATCTGCTCGTGCTTGAGCAGCGCGGCGGCGAGGTTCTCGAACATCGCCTTGCGGTGTTCGGAACGCCGGCTAAAGCCGCGTCCGTGATTGCCGTGGCGCATGTCCTAGTTCTCCCTACTCACGCCGATCAATACGGCTCGTCGACGCGCTTGGCCAGTTCCTCGATATTCTCGGGCGGCCAATTCTGGATCTCCATGCCGAGATGAAGCCCCATATTGGCCAGGACCTCCTTGATCTCGTTCAAGGATTTGCGCCCGAAATTCGGCGTGCGCAGCATCTCGGCCTCGGTCTTCTGCACCAGGTCGCCGATATAGACGATGTTGTCGTTCTTCAAGCAATTGGCCGAGCGCACCGACAATTCCAGCTCGTCGACCTTGCGCAGCAGATGCTTGTTGATCAACGGCTCGCCGGCCGCTTCCTTTTCGACCGCGTGGCGCGGCTCCTCGAAATTGATGAAGAGCTGGAGCTGGTCCTGGAGGATACGCGCGGCCAGCGCGACCGCATCTTCCGGGGTCACGGCGCCGTTGGTCTCGACCCGCATCGCCAGGCTGTCGTAGTCGGTGACCTGCCCGACGCGGGTGTTCTCGACCCGGTACGACACCTTGCGCACCGGGCTGAACAGCGCATCGACCGGGATGAGGCCGATCGGCGCATCCTCCGGCCGGTTCGCGGTCGCTGGGACATAGCCCTTGCCGATCTCGACGGTCAGCTCCATCGACACCCGCGCGCCGTTGTCGAGCGTGCAGATCACCAGATCGGGGTTGAGGATGTCGATGTCGTGTCCGGTCTCGATCGCGCCGGCGCGAACCTCGCCGGGCCCGGTGGCGCGCAGCCGCATCCGCTTCGGCCCGTCGCCATGCATCCGCAGCGCGATGCTCTTCACATTGAGGACGATGTCGGTCACGTCCTCCAGTACGCCCGGGATCGACGAGAACTCGTGCAGCACGCCCTCGATCTGCATCGACGTCACCGCCGCGCCTTGCAGCGACGACAGCAGCACCCGGCGCAGCGCGTTGCCGAGGGTCAGGCCAAAGCCGCGCTCAAGCGGCTCGGCGGTAACGGTGGCGGCGCGTTGCGGGTCTTCGCCCGGCTCGACCGCCAATGCCTTCGGCTTGATCAGGGTTTGCCAATTACGTTGAATCACAAAGACATCGGTCATTGAGTTTTGTCCTATTGGCATCCCGAGCCGGCGACAAGGCCGACAAGAAATTCATTGTTGCGGCGCGCGCCCCCAAACCGTAGGGGCACGCATCCGGTCGGACTGGGCCTAGACCCGGCGCCGTTTGGGTGGGCGGCAGCCGTTATGCGGGATCGGCGTGACGTCACGGATAGATGTGATCGCGAAACCGACACTCTGCAAGGCGCGCAAGGCAGACTCGCGCCCCGAGCCGGGGCCTTTGACCTCGATGTCAAGGGTGCGCATGCCGTGCTCCATCGCCTTGCGGCCGGCATCCTCGGCGGCGATCTGCGCGGCGTAGGGGGTCGACTTGCGCGAGCCCTTGAACCCCTGGCTGCCGGACGACGACCACGCGATCGCGTTGCCCTGGGCATCGGTGATGGTGATCATCGTGTTGTTGAACGTCGCGTTGACGTGGGCCGTACCCGAGGTGATGTTCTTGCGCTCGCGCCGCCGCAAACGCGGCGCTGCCGCTGTTCTTGCCATTTACCCGTTCCGCCGTTGAGCTATGCCGGTCAATCGATCCTGCTTACGCCAGACTATTTCTTCTTGCCGGCGATCGGACGCGCCGGGCCCTTGCGGGTGCGGGCGTTCGTGTGGGTGCGCTGGCCGCGGACCGGCAGCCCCTTGCGGTGCCGCAGGCCGCGATAGCAGCCGAGGTCCATCAGCCGCTTGATGTTCATCGCCACGGTACGGCGCAGATCGCCCTCGACCGTGTATTCGCGGTCGATCAGCTCGCGCACCCGCAGCACTTCGTCGTCGGTCATGTCGTTGGCCCGGCGATCGAGCGGAATACCGACTTTATTGCAAATCTCAAGGGCCTTGGTGCGGCCGATGCCGTGGATATAGGTCAGCGCGATCGGAACGCGCTTCTGATTGGGGATATTCACGCCGGCAATTCGCGCCACCTGCGCATCTCCTCGATTTGGGCATAGAAATGGGTGCGGGTATCGCCCCCGCGCGAACCCGCGATTATACGGATCGGCGACAGTCCGTCAACCGGCCCTTAAGCAATTTCAAACCGATGGCCCGCGGGCCATGCCACCGGCGATTACCGCCTCGATCTGGCGCGTCACCGCGTCCATCTCGCCCATGCCGTCGACGGTCTTGAGAATGCCGCGGTCGCGGTAATAGGGCAGGATCGGCGCGGTCTGCCGGCGGTAGACCTCGAACCGGGTCTTGACCGCCTCCGGCTGGTCGTCCGGACGGTGGACAAAATCGCCGGCGCCGCAGCTGTCGCAGACGCCCTCCTTCGCCGGGCGGTGATAGCGCTCGTGATAGCTGGCGCCGCATGTGCGGCAGCTGAACCGGCCGGCGAGCCGGTCGATCAAGGCGGCCTCGTCGACCTCCATCAGGATCACATGGTCGAGCTTGAGATTGTGCCGCGCCAGCATCCGGTCGAGCGCCTCGGCTTGCGGCACGGTGCGCGGGAACCCGTCGAGAATGACGCCGCCCTTGGCCTCGGGCGCGGCGATGCGCTGCTCGATGACCTCGATGACGATGTCGTCGGAGACGAGGGCGCCGGAATCCATCACCGCCTTGATGCGGCGGCCGAGATCGCTGCCCGAAGCGGTCTCGGCGCGCAGCATATCCCCGGTCGACAGCTGCACGAGGCCGTGCGCCTCTTCGAGGCGCTTGGCCTGCGTGCCCTTGCCGGCGCCCGGCGGCCCCAGCAGGATGACATTCATCCGCGCCGCCCCCGCAGCCGCGACTTTTTGATCAGCCCCTCGTACTGGTGCGCCAGCAGGTGCGAGTGGATCTGCGCCACCGTGTCCATCGTGACGCTGACGACGATGAGCAGGCTGGTGCCGCCGAAATAGAACGGCACGGAGTATTGCGAGATCAGTATCTCCGGCAGGATGCACACCGCGGCGAGATACGCCGCACCAACCACGGTCAGCCGGGTCAGCACATAGTCGAGATAATCGGCGGTGTTTTTGCCCGGCCGGATGCCGGGGATAAAGCCGCCGTATTTGCGCAAATTGTCGGCGGTCTCGGTCGGGTTGAAGACGATCGCGGTGTAGAAGAAGCAGAAGAACACGATCAGGCTGATGTAGAGGATCATGTAGGCGGGCCGGCCGTGCCCCAGATACGCCGTGATCGTGCCGATCCAGCCGAAATCCTGGCCCTGCGACTGAAAGCTCGAAATCGTCGCCGGCAGCAGCAGCAGCGACGAAGCGAAGATCGGCGGGATCACCCCCGAGGTGTTGATCTTAAGCGGCAAATGCGACGCCTCGCCGCCAAACATGCGGTTGCCGACCTGACGCTTCGGGTATTGCACCAGGATGCGCCGCTGTGCGCGCTCCATAAAGACGATGAAGGCCACGACAAAGATCGACATCGCCAGGAACAACAGGATGAACACCGGCGACAACGCGCCGGTGCGGCCCAGTTCCAGGGTCGCGGCCAACGCATGCGGCAGGTTGGCGACGATCCCGGCGAAGATAATCAGCGAGATGCCGTTGCCGACGCCGCGCGCGGTGATCTGCTCGCCAAGCCACATCAGGAAGACGGTGCCGCCGGTCAACGTCACCATGGTCACCACGCGGAAGAACATGCCGGGATCGATCACGGCCGATTGCGCGCCGGAGCGCATCCCCTCGAGCCCGACCGCGATCCCGTAAGCCTGCACCGCCGCCAGAACGACCGTGCTGTAGCGGGTGTACTGGTTGATCTTCTTGCGGCCGCTTTCGCCCTCTTTCTTCAGCGCCTCCAGGGTCGGCGACACGGCGGTCAGCAGCTGGATGATGATCGAGGCCGAGATGTACGGCATGATGTTGAGAGCAAAGATCGACATGCGCCCGAGCGCGCCGCCCGAGAACATGTCGAACATGCCGAGGATGCCGCCGGCATTGTGCTGGAAGACATCGTGCAGGATGCCGGGATCGATCCCGGGGATCGGGATGTAGCTGCCCAGCCGGTAGACGACGAGCGCGGTGAGCGTGAACCAGATTCGGCTCTTGAGCTCGGTCGCTTTCGAAAACGCCCCGAAATTTATGCTGTTCGCGAGTTGCTCGGCGGCTGACGCCATCTGCCCGGTCCCTTACCCTACGTCACGCCCAATTATACGCCCGGCCGGCCGATCCCGATAGCAAGGGACAAGGGCCGACCGCTTCCCCTGATCGTCATAGCCATCCCAGACTCGGCTCCGGGATAAGACCCGGCCGTCGAAATCGCCGAGTCGAGCCCGGCAATCACGGTGGGGAGAAAATCAGCTCGCCGGCGCTGCCTCGGCTTCCGGGGCGGCGCCCGGCGGGAGCACCACCTTGCCGCCCGCTTTCTCGACCGCCTCGATCGCCGCCTTGGAGGCGCCGGCGACCTCGATCGTGATCTTGGTCTTGAGCTCGCCCTTGGCGAGCAGCCGCACCCCGTCGCCCAGCCGGCGCAACACACCCGCCGCGACCAGCGCCTTGCCGTCGATCGTGTCCTTTGCCGTCAGCTTATCGGCGTCCAAGGCCTGCTGCAGCCGGCCGAGGTTCACCACCTTGTAGTCCTTTTGGAAAATCTTGTTGCTGAAGCCGCGCTTTGGCAACCGGCGGTGCAGCGGGGTCTGGCCGCCCTCAAAGCCGTTGATCGCGACGCCGCTGCGCGCGGTCTGGCCCTTGCCGCCGCGGCCGGAGGTCTTGCCCTTGCCGGACCCGATGCCGCGCCCAACCCGCTTGGCGCGGTAATGGGCGCCCTTGTTGTCTCTGATCTCGTTGAGCTTCATCGCTGTTACCCATCATTCCGTCATTGCGAGCGAAGCGAAGCAATCTCATGCCGGCTACGCGAAACCTATCGAGATTGCCGCGTCGCGCTACGCGCTCCTCGCAATGACGCGGAAATTCTTGTGCCTATTCCTCGACGACTCGGACGAGGTGCCTGACCTTCCTGATCATCCCTTGCACCGACGGCGTGTCCTCAAGGGTGCGCCGCCGGTGCAATTTATTGAGGCCGAGCCCCTTGAGCGTCGCCTCCTGGTCCCAGCGGCGGCCGATCGGGCTGCCGGTCTGGACCACGGTGACGGTCTTCTTCTCCTCGGCCTTGGCGCGGGCGGCGCGGGCCATCACGCACTCTCCGCCGTCTCGGCCTCGCGGCGCGGCAGCAAGTCGCTGACCTTCTTGCCGCGGCGGGCCGCGACCGCACGCGGGCTGGTCGCGTGGGTGAGCGCGGCGAAGGTGGCCTTGATCATGTTGTGCGGGTTCGAGCTGCCGATCGATTTGGCCACCACGTCCTGCACCCCGAGCGCCTCGAAGATCGCCCGCATCGGCCCGCCGGCGATGATGCCGGTGCCGGGCCGGGCGGCACGGATAACGACCTTGCCGGCGCCGTAGCTGTCTTTCATGTCGTGGTGCAGGGTGCGGCCCTCGCGCAACGGCACGCGGACGAGGCTGCGGCGCGCCTGTTCGGTCGCCTTGCGGATCGCCTCCGGCACCTCGCGCGCCTTGCCCGAGCCATAGCCGACCCGGCCCTTGCGGTCGCCGACGATGACGAGCGCAGCAAAGCCGAAGCGGCGCCCGCCTTTCACCACCTTGGCGACGCGGTTAATATTGACGAGCTTTTCGGAAAACTCGCTTTCCTCGCCGCGATCGCGCGATTGGCGGTCGCCGTCGCCGCGGCGCCGCCGATCGCCTTCCGAGCGCTGGCCCCCAGGGCCGCGAGAAGGTCCGCCTCCCGGACCCCGTGAGGGTCCGCCCCCAGGACCGCGAGGGGGTCCGCTTTGTGTGCGTGGCATCAGCAGCCTCTTCTAGAAATCGAGACCGCCCTCGCGGGCGGCGTCGGCCAGGGCCTTGACCCGGCCATGATAATTATAGGCGCCGCGGTCGAACACGACGCGCTCGACCCCGGCCTTCTTGGCGCGCTCGGCAAGCGCCTTGCCGACCGCAGCGGCGGCGGCGGCGTCGGCGCCGGTCTTCAGCCCCTTCTTGACCTCGGCATCGAGCGTCGAGGCGGCGGCGACGGTGCGCCCCGCCGCATCGTCGATGACCTGGGCGTAGATGTGGCGCGATGAGCGGAACACCGAAAGCCGCGGCCGCAGCCCGCCGGTCTGGCGCAGCTTGTAGCGGACCCGCTGCCGCCGACGCTGAAACAGTTCGTCTGGTTTGTTCGCCATGGCGGTTACTTCTTCTTGCCTTCCTTGCGGCGGACCGTTTCGTCGCTGTACTTGACGCCCTTGCCCTTATAGGGCTCGGGCGGGCGGTACGAGCGGATCTCGGCGGCGACTTGGCCGACGCGCTGCCGGTCGGCGCCGCTGATCGCGATCAGGGTCGGCCGCTCGCAGGCGATCTGGATGTTGTCCGGGATCGGGTACGGAATGTCGTGGCTGTAGCCGAGCTGCAGGTTGAGCACCTTGCCCTGCACCGCGGCGCGATAGCCGACCCCGTTGATCTCCAGCGTGCGGGTAAAGCCGGTCGAGACGCCGGTCACCATATTGTTGACCAGAGCGCGCGTCGTGCCCCACATCGACCGCGCGCGCTTCGACTCGTCCTTCGGCGCGATCGTGACCGCACCGTCGGCGACGGTGGCGGATACCTCCGGACAGATCGCCAGGCTCAGCTTGCCCTTGCCGCCGCTGACATTGAGCATATCGCCGGCCAGCTCGACGTGGACGCCGGCGGGGATGGGGACAGGGTTCTTGCCGATACGCGACATAGCGTTACCTCAGAATACCCGGCACAGGATCTCGCCGCCAACCTTGGCGACGCGAGCCTCGCCGTCCGACATGACCCCGCGCGGGGTCGACAGGATCGAGATGCCGAGCCCGTTATAGACCCGCGGCAGGTCCGCAAGCTTTGAATAGATGCGGCGGCCCGGCTTCGACACCCGTGAAATTTCGCGGATCACCGGTTCGCCGTCGACGTATTTCAGCTCGATCTTGAGTTCGGACACGCCGGGGCGGATATGCTCGCGGCTGTAGCCGCGGATATAGCCCTCGCGCTTTAGCACCTCGAGCACATTGGCGCGGTGCTTCGAGGCCGGCGCGGCAACCACCGCCTGACGGGCGCGCTGGCCGTTGCGGATGCGCGTCAGCATATCGCCGAGAGGATCGCTCATCGTCATAAGCCGCCTCCCCTACCAGCTCGACTTGACCATGCCCGGGATCAGCCCGGACGAGGCCAGCTCGCGCACGGCGATGCGCGACAAACCGAACTTGCGGTAGTAGCCGCGCGGCCGGCCGGAAAGCGCACAGCGGTTGCGGATGCGGGTCGCGGAGCTGTTGCGCGGCAGCCGAGCCAGCTTCAATTGCGCCGCGAAGCGGTCCTCGGGCGCGGCGTCGCGGTCGCGCGCGAGCGCCTTGAGACGCGCGCGGCGAACGGCGCCTTGCTTGCTCAGCTTGGTGCGAAGCGCGTTTTTCTCGATCGAGCTTTTCTTTGCCATGTGTGGGCAAACCTCAGCAGGCGGTCAGTTGGTGAACGGCATGTCGAAACCCTTGAGCAAAGCCCGGGCTTCGGCGTCGGTCTTGGCGGTGGTGACGATGACGATGTCCATGCCGCGCTGGGCATCGACCCGGTCATAGTCGATCTCGGGGAAGACGAGCTGCTCGCGCAGCCCCAGCGCGTAATTGCCGCGCCCGTCGAAGCTGCGCCCCGACACCCCGCGGAAGTCGCGCACCCGCGGCAGCGCGACATTGATCAGGCGGTCGAGAAACTCGTACATGCGCTCCCGGCGCAGCGTCACCTTGACGCCGATCGGCATGTTCTGGCGCAGCTTGTAGGTGGCGATCGACCGCTTGGCCTTGATCACCACCGGGTGCTGCCCGGTGATGGCGGTCAGGTCGGCGACCGCGGAGTCGATCTTCTTCGCGTCCTGCACCGCCTCGCCGACGCCCATGTTGACGACGATTTTTTCCAGACGCGGCGCCTGCATCTTATTGGCGTAGCTGAACTCTTTCATCAGCTCGCCATGCACGACGGTGTCGTAGCGTTCCTGAAGGCGGGTCATGCCCCGGTCCTCACTGAAAGATTCCTCACTTGTCGAGCACTTCGCCCGAGCGGCGGGCGACGCGGACCTTGCGGCCGTCCTCGAGCGTCTTGTAGCCGGTCCGGGTCGGCTTGCCGGAGCTGGGGTCGATATGGGCGACGTTGGAAACGTGGATCGTCAGCTCTTTCTCGACGATGCCGCCGGGGTTGCCCATGCTCTGCTTGGTGTGACGGCGGGCGACGTGGACGCCCTGGACCACGAGGCGTGATTCGGTCGGGAAGACGCGCAGCACCGCGCCCTGCTTGCCCTTGTCGCGGCCGCTGATGACGACGACGTTGTCGCCCTTCTTGATCTTCAGCTTCGGCATGGCTCAGAGCACCCCGTCACAATACTTCTGGCGCCAGCGAGGCGATCTTGAGGAACTTGCGCCCCCGCAGCTCGCGGGTGACCGGGCCGAACACGCGGGTGCCGATCGGCTCGTTCTGGCGGTTGATCAGCACCGCGGCGTTGCGGTCGAAGCGGATGGCGCTGCCGTCGATGCGGCGGATTTCCTTGGCGGTGCGGACGACGACGGCGCGGTGGACATCGCCCTTTTTGACGCGGCCGCGCGGGATCGCCTCCTTGACCGAGACGATGATCACGTCGCCGACGCCGGCGGTCCGGCGCTTGGAGCCGCCCAGCACCTTGATGCACTGAACCCGACGCGCGCCGGAATTGTCGGCGACGTCGAGATTGGTCTGCATCTGAATCATGCGGCGCCCCCGGTTTCGCTAGCCGTCACCTCGGTTTCCGCCTCGGCCGCGGCGGCACGGGCACGGCGGCGGGCCAGCCCCGGCGCGACCCCGCTCGCCGCTCCCAGCACAACCCAGGATTTGCGCTTGGAGATCGGGCGGCTTTCCTCGATCTGCACCGCTTCGCCGACCTTGCAGCGGTTTTCCTCGTCATGCGCGGCATACTTCTTCGAGCGGCTGACGAACTTTTTGTAGACCGGGTGCATGACCCGGCGCTCGACCCGAACAACGACCGTCTTGTTCTGGGCGTCGCTGACGACGATCCCCTGGAGAATGCGTTTGGGCATCTTAGCTCCTCGCCCTCAAGCGCCGGCCGCGGCGCTGCGGCTGCGCTCGCCGAGCACCGTCTTGATGCGGGCGATGTCGCGCCGCACCTGACGCACCCGCGCCGTGTTTTCAAGCTGTCCGCTGGCGCGCTGAAAACGGAGGTTGAAGATTTCCTTGCCAAGCGTTTCCACTTGCTCGGTCAACTGGTCCACCGTCTGGGTGCGGATGTCGCCTGCCTTCATCCCCTTCATTGCGCGCCCTCCTCGCCGGGACGCACGATAAAGCGGGTCGCCACCGGCAGCTTGGCCGCCGCCAGCTCAAAGGCCTCGCGCGCGATATCGTGCGGCACGCCGTCGAGCTCGAACATGATCCGGCCCGGCTTGACGCGGCAAATCCAGTATTCGGGCGAGCCCTTGCCGCTGCCCATGCGGACTTCGGCCGGCTTGGTCGATACCGGCACGTCCGGGAAGATGCGGATCCAGACGCGGCCGATACGGCGGATATGACGGGTGATCGCCCGCCGCGCCGCCTCGATCTGGCGCGCGGTGATGCGGCCCGGCTCGACCGACTTCATGCCGTAGGCGCCGAAATTCAAGGTCGTGCCGCCCTTGGCCATGCCGTGGACGCGGCCCTTGTGCGCCTTGCGGTACTTGGTGCGTTTGGGAGCAAGCATTTCTACTCTCTGTCGCGATCGCGGTCGCGGCCGCCGCTGGGCCGCCGCTCCATGCCGGCCGGCTGCGCCTCGGCCATCCGCTTGTCCTGTGCCATCGGGTCGTGCGCCAGGATCTCGCCCTTGAACACCCAGACCTTGACGCCGCAGGTGCCGTAAGTGGTCTTGGCCGTGGCAGTGCCGAAATCGACATCGGCGCGCAGCGTGTGCAGCGGCACGCGGCCTTCGCGATACCATTCCATGCGCGCGATCTCGGCGCCGCCGAGCCGGCCGGAGCAGTTGATGCGGATGCCCTGGGCGCCGAAGCGCATCGCCGATTGCACCGCCCGCTTCATCGCGCGGCGAAAGGCGACCCGGCGCTCCAATTGCTGGGAGATGCCCTCGGCGATCAGCTTGGCCTCGGTCTCCGGCTTGCGGATTTCGACGATGTTGAGGCTGACCTCGCTCGTCGTCATTTTCGCAATATCGAGGCGCAGCTTGTCGATATCGGCGCCCTTCTTGCCGATGACCACCCCGGGCCGCGCTGAATGCAAGGTGATCCGCGTCTTCTTCGCCGCGCGCTCGATCAGGATGCGGGCGATCGCCGCCTGGCTCAGCCTGCTATCGAGGAATTTGCGCAGCTTCAGGTCGTCGAGCAGCTGGGCGCTGTAGCCCTTGCCGAGGAACCAGCGCGAATCCCAGGTTCGGTTGATGCCGAGCCGCAGCCCGATCGGATTGACCTTTTGACCCATCAGGCCGCCTCCTCCTCGGGGCGTTCGCGCACGATCACCGTGAGATGCGCGAAATGTTTCTCGATCTTCGACGAGCGGCCGCGGCCACGCGTGTGGAACCGCTTCATCACAAAGGCGCGGCCGACCGTCGCTTCCTTGACATAGAGCCGATCGACATCGAGCTGATGGTTGTTCTCGGCATTGGCGATCGCCGCCTGCAACACCTTCTTGACGTCATTGGCGATGCGCCGGCGCGAGAAGGTCAGCTCGGCCAGCGCGGTCTGGGCCGCCTTGCCGCGGATCATCCCGGCGACAAGGTTCAGCTTGCGCGGGCTGATGCGGATCGCGCGCTGAAAAGCCGAAGCCTCGTTCTCGGCGAGCCGGCGTTCGGCCGAGGGCTTGCTCATCTCAGCTCCTCCTCGCCCGCTTGTCGCCGGCGTGGCCATAGAAGGTGCGGGTCGGCGAGAACTCGCCGAATTTGTGGCCGATCATGTTCTCGGTCACCAACACCGGGATGAACTTCTGGCCGTTGTAGACGCCAAAGGTCAGGCCGACGAATTGCGGAAAGATCGTCGAGCGGCGCGACCAGGTGCGGATCACCTCGTTGCGGCCGGAATTGCGCGATTTCTCCGCCTTCTGCAGCAGGTAGCCGTCGATAAACGGCCCTTTCCATACCGAGCGAGCCACGCGCCCTCCCCTTCCCTAACGGACCTGACGGCGGCGGAGTATCAGCCGGTCAGTCGCCTTGTTGTGCCGCGTCTTCTTGCCCTTGGTCGGCTTGCCCCACGGGGTCACCGGGTGGCGGCCGCCCGAGGTACGGCCTTCGCCGCCGCCGTGCGGATGATCGATCGGGTTCATCGCCACGCCACGCACCGAGGGGCGCTTGCCAAGCCAGCGGTTGCGCCCGGCCTTGCCGATGACGATGTTCTGGTGGTCGGGGTTCGACACCGCGCCGATCGTCGCCCGGCACTCGCTGCGCACCCGCCGCAGCTCGCCCGACGACATGCGCAGCAGCGCGTAGCCCTGGTCGCGGCCGACCAGCTGGACATAAGTGCCGGCCGAGCGCGCGATCTGGCCGCCCTTGCCCGGCTTCATCTCGACATTGTGGATGATCGTGCCGGGCGGCATGTTGCGCATGGGCATCGAGTTGCCCGGCTTTACATCGACCCGCTCGCCCGAGACGACGGTGTCGCCCTGGCGCAGCCGCTGCGGCGCGAGGATGTAGGAAAGCTCGCCGTCGGGATACTTGATGAGCGCGATAAAGGCGGTGCGGTTCGGATCGTATTCGAGCCGCTCGACCGTTGCCGGCGCGTCGTCCTTGAGGCGCTTGAAATCGATGAGCCGGTAGCGCTGCTTATGCCCGCCGCCGCGCCGGCGCATGGTGATGCGGCCGGAATTGTTGCGTCCGCCCTTCTCGCGTAGCCCTTCAGTCAAGGCCTTGACCGGCTTGCCCTTCCACAGCTCGCTGCGGTCGACGGTAACCAGATGCCGCTGCGACGGCGTGGTCGGGTTGTAGGTTTTGAGTGCCATCGCCCCAGAATTCCTCGCCCTATATCCCGGTGCTCACGTCGATCCGTTGGCCCTCGGCCAATGTCACGATCGCTTTCTTGAAATCCGAGCGGCGGCCCGCCCGGCCGCGCACCCGCTTAATCTTGCCTTGGACGCGGATCGTGTTGACCGCATCGACCTTGACCGAAAACAGCCCTTCGACCGCGGCCTTGACCTCGCGCTTGGTCGCGGCGAGCGGCACCCGGAAGATCACCTGGTTGTGCTCCGACGCCGCGGTCGCCTTTTCGGTGATCAGCGGCGAGCGGATCAGATCGTACATTTCCTGGCGTGTGAGCTTCGTCTCGGCGCGGGGGATGACGCGGAACCGGCTCATTTGAGGCGCGCCTCCAGTTGTTCGACGGCCGCCCGCGTCAACACCAGCGTGTCGCGGCGGAGGATGTCGTAGACGTTGGCGCCCTGCTGCGGCAGCACATCCACCTTCGGCAGGTTGCGCGCCGCCTTGGCAAAACCCTCATCGACCGTTGCGCCGTCGATAATCAGCACCGAGGCCCAACCCAGCGTATCGAACTGCACGCGCAACGCCTTGGTCTTGGCCTCGGTGACGGAAGCCGCGTCGATGACGACGAGCTTGCCCTCGGCCTGCTTGGCCGACAGCGCGGTCTTGAGCCCGAGCCGGCGGACCTTTTTCTGCAGGCCGAATTCATGGCTGCGCACCACCGGGCCGAAGATCACCGCGCCACCGCGGAATTGCGGCGAGCGGCGGCTGCCCTGGCGCGCCCGGCCGGTGCCCTTCTGCTTGTAGGGCTTGGCGGTGGTGCCGGAAATGTCGCTGATGCCCTTGGCCTTGTGCGTGCCGGCGCGGCGCTTGGCGAGCTGCCAGTTGACCACGCGCGCCAGGATGTCGCCGCGCACCGGCAGGCCGAACACCGCGTCGGCAAGCTCGATATCGCCGACTTCCTTGTTGTCGAGGTTGTGGACCTTGAGCTTCATGCCGTGTCCCCCTCGCCCTCGGTGGGCGCCGCAGCCTCCGTAGCGTCAGGCTCGGCGGCTTCCGTTTCGGCCGGTTCCGGCTCGCTCGCCCCGTCGCCGCCCGAGTCATCGCCGCGTAGGGCCGCCGGGAACGGCAAGCCGTCCCGCGCCTTGCGCTTGACCGCGTCGCGCACCAGAACCCACCCGCCTTCGCTGCCCGGCACGGCGCCGCGCAGCATCAGGACGCCGCGCTCGACATCGGTGAGGATGACTTCGAGGTTCAAGGTCGTCACCCGCTCGGCCCCCATATGGCCGGCCATCTTCTTGTTCTTGAAGGTCTTGCCCGGGTCCTGCCGCTGACCGGTGGAACCGAGGCTGCGATGCGACACCGAGACGCCATGGGTCGCCCGCAAGCCGCCGAAATTCCACCGCTTCATGCCGCCGGCAAAGCCCTTGCCGATGCTGGTGCCGGTGACGTCGACATACTGGCCGGCAACGAAATGCGCTGCGGTGATCTCGGCGCCGACATCGACCAGCGCATCCTCGGACACGCGGAATTCCGCCACATGCGCCTTCGGCTCGACCTTGGCCGCGGCGAAATGGCCGCGCATCGGCTTCGGCACGTTCTTGACCTTGGCGGCGCCGACCCCGAGCTGCAGCGCGACGTAGCCGTCGCGCTCCTGAGTGCGCTGGGCGACGACCTGGCAATTCTCGATGCGCAGCACCGTCACCGGGATGTGGTCCCCGGAATCGGTGAAGACGCGGCTCATGCCCAGCTTTTGCGCGATCAGGCCGGTACGCATCGACCTATCCCCTAGAGCTTGATCTCGACGTCGACGCCGGCCGCGAGGTCGAGCTTCATCAGCGCGTCCACGGTCTGCGGTGTCGGGTCGACGATGTCGAGCACCCGCTTATGGGTGCGGATTTCGAACTGCTCACGCGACTTCTTGTCGACGTGCGGCGAGCGCAGCACGGTGAATTTCTCGATCCGCG
>JBBRPG010000061.1:0-20545 GCA_038228485.1 Alphaproteobacteria bacterium | reverse complement strand
GCGCGGCATCTCACCCCAGCTCACGATCAGATCGTCCTGCCGATCGCCCTCACGCCCCATCGCCATTTCGCAAATCCAGCCCAGCCCCGCTGCTTCACACTGAATCAACCAAACCCGACTTCGTCAACGGGCTGCTAAGGCTTGCCGTCGGGTGAGGATGTCGGGCACGGGGACTGTTCTACTCGAAACCGCGGGCGTACTTCTCGGCAAAGACGCTGTCAGGGTAGTACTGCACCGCACTGGCCCGCAGCCATTCGGCCGCCTCGGCGAGAGTTGCGACCTGATCGCCGGTGACAAAGCCGTTCAGGTCATCGCCAATCGACACATCGATCCCGCCATCCCAAAGCCAGGAGATCGAGGCGTTAATCACGCTGGCGTATAGGTCGGCAATAATCTGCTCTAGACCCGCATACGGAATGCGGAGCGCCCATTCGCCTTCGCGGCGTTCGACCCACTCGCCAACCTCGGCAGAGCGGCCGGTGGCGTCCTCCAGTTCAATGAAGGTCGATGTGGGTCCGGGCCGCCCGCCTTCCGTGACGACGAAGTCGATATGGCCGCCAATTCTGTCCTTGAGCATGCAGCACCTCTTCGCCTGGGTTTTAGCTGGCTTTCTTGCGTCTCGCCGGCTGACCAACCGCCGGAGCCGCCTTGGCCTCTGCGGCCAGCTTCTTCGCCTTCCCCGTGCCACCTACGGGCATCAGCAGTTGCGGCTGGCTGCGGTCGACCTTGCGACCGCGCTTCGCCTTCTCCACCGCTGGCAGCGCTCCGCTCTCGACGAGGCTGCGCTTCAGCGCCTCCATAAGGTCGATGACCTTGGCGGGCTCGGCGAAGGTGCGCGGCGCCGTCGCTATGCCCTTCAGCTTGTTCTCGACGAGGCCCCGCAGCGCGTCCTGGTAGCTATCCCGGAAATCGACGGGGTCGAAAGCGCCCTTGCGGCGCTCGATGATCGTCTCAGCAATCGACAGCATGTCCGGGTCGATCCCATTAGCATCAGTTACCTCGGCAAATTCAGCGGGCCGCACCTCATCCGCGCTGCGCAATGTCGACATCAGCAACCCGCTGCCGCGCGGCTCGATCAGCACCAGGCGCTCGCGGCTCGACAGCGTGACCTTGCCGATGCCGGATAGCCCCTTGGCGGCCATGGCCTGGCCGATTACCCGGAAGGCCTCAACCGCGAGCTTGCCGTCGGGATAGACGTAATACGGGGCGTCGAGATAAACGGGGTCCACTTCCTCGCGGTCGACGAACTGGGTCAGGTTAATGATCTTCGAGCTCTCCACCTGGAGCTCCTTCAGCTCCTCGTCGTCGATCATCACGTACTGGCCGCGGTCGTGCTCATAGCCCTTGGCGACCTGACTGCGCTCGACCACATCGCCGGTTTCCTCGTCGACGAGTTGCTGGCGCACACGGTTGCCGGTTTCGGAATTGATCTGGTTGAGCCTGATGCGCTTCGTCTCAGTCGTCGCCGGCGACAGGTAGACGGGGCAGGAAACCAGCGAGAGGCGTAGGTGGCCGTTCCAGGTAGCACGAGGCATGGGGGTGCCTTAATCAGGGATTTTCCGAACATTCGCCGGGCCGCGGCATCGGAGTCAACGCACGCTACCTGATTCTCTCTCAGGCTCCCCAGCACGACTCGACAAGCCCTCACGCATGTTCCTATCCTGTTCTCATGTCGGCCGTCGATCCGCGAAAGCTGAGGCTGTACGAGATCGCGTCAGCCGATGTGCTGACGGTGCAGTGCTCCTGCGGTCATTTCAGCCGGTTTGCCAGCGGGGAGCTGCAGCGCCGGCATAAGTTGCCCTCCGACATGCTAATCTACGATCTGCAATTTCGCCTGCGCTGTCAGATGTGCCGGCGCAAGAAGGGAATGCGAATCCTTTTATGGGCCGGCGAGCCGATGCCGTCAAAGAGCCCGCACGATGTCGGCCATCATCGCGTCATCGTCGAGGGCGAGGTGCCTGAGCGGGTTAGGGTATAGCCTCCACACGCCCTCGCCGGCGGGTGGGGTTGGTTTCGGCAACTTTCTTTTTGCCAGTAGCGACGGCTACAGGCAATTCAGGGCTTAATCTGAAAAGCGCGGTTCGGGAACGTTCCAACTGTCTTCAACAAAAAGGCACTGCATATCCACCTTGGTCCCGTACAAATCTGATCGCTCACAATTGGAAATATAACCAAGCAAAGTGACGGGGCAATCCGCATGTTCCGCACGACAACCAAGAAGGAACTTTCTTGAATCGCGATCGGCCTGCTCGGTTAAGATGGGAATCCAGTCATCATCTTTATCGCGTGCAAATTTCAGCGTTCTAGAGACTAATTCAATATGTCCTTCTTTTATATAAAACCCACGAATTGCTACTTTGCTCTTTTTTATGGAGAGTTCTTTTCTGTCCAACACAAAATCGTCAAAGGAAATAGGCTTGTATCCCTGCTCTTTTTCTCGTCTAACCCGCTCAGAAATTTGTTCCTCGTATCTTTGCTGGAGTTCCGCGCGTTTGTCGCGCTTTTCGTCCGCAGCCCTCTTGCGCTCAGTTTCTATAGCCGCGTCGGCTTCACGTCGCTGAGCTTCAAGCCTCTGCCGATCAGCTTCGCGTGCCGCCTCCTCTTGTCCTACCACTTCCTGCGTAAGTGCAGCGGCATCGGCGGCTCCCAAGAGTCCCGTATCGGCTCTACCCCTTGCCTTCTGCCACGCGACAATCGCCGCACGCGTGCCCCCACCATAGACACCATCAATCTTAGCCGACGCCGGAAGGAAACCTAGTTGCTGGAGCGTGCGTTGGAGCGCGATGTGCTGAGGAATGGGTCGGGTGGCTTCTTCAAACGCCGTGCCGTTTAAGCGCGAGATCCAGTCCGTCCGCTTTCGGTTGTATTGGGCTCCCACACAACCCGGTGAGCCCTCGATGGGCCCGGATTCCGGCACACCGCAAGATTCTGCACTGAATTCAAAAATTCATGATCCTCCTCGTCCAGCTCTTGCCGACCCGCTGCGCCGAGCTGTTGGCGTATCGCATAATATGGCTGGTTAAACTGCAGATCGATTTTCGATAACTCGGGGCTTGCGCAGATCATTCGAGCGAGAGGTATGTCTGCTTTACCGCAATCGAAGCTGGGCCCGACCGCCTGATCCGCGGCGGCGAGATCGAAGCGGCTGCACAACACAAGAATCGCGAGCGCAACGACCAGATGATGAGTACGCATGCGCGCTTACCCCGAGCAGGTCCCCGATTTGTAGGTCACCGACGTCGTGTAAGCAACCTGCGGCTGTAACTGCATTTGCAAATCGTATGACGTGCTGGCCGGGAGCGCCCGATCCCTGAATGGCCCGCCCCTTCCCGGCGGAGACCGGCCCCAAGTGGGCCATCGTCGAGGGCCGCGTGAAGTAGCATCAGTGAGGTCACTGTCGGCTGGATTTCCAGCCGCTGCTATCCATGTGTTACCCATTCTTCGATAGTTCTGACCTATCATGTTGAAATCAACACAATTTTTTGGGAAACCTATAATGGTGCACAACCACCCCTCGGGCGACCCGACCCCGTCCAAGGCCGACATCGCCGTCACCAAGGACATCGTCAACGCCGCTAAGCCTTTAGGGGTTACCGTGCACGACCACGTCATCATCGGCCGCGGCCGGCACACCAGCCTGCGGGACATGGGGTTGTTGTCGTAAGGCAGTTATCTACACGGGGTCGATCTTAAGGTGTCGTTCGATGCGCTTTACTCGTGCCTCAAGTTCGCGGAGCCGATCGACGTAAACCAGTTGTTCCTGGGGAGGGCCGTTCGCTATGGCACGCTCCTTCCAACCGGGACCGTGCAGCTTGGTAAAAAATCTCTCGTATTGGCCCGGTTCGGGTCCGCATTCGTCAAACAGCTTCCGCATTCGTCGAACGACAGCAAACGGCTCGTATTCATGGGGATCATCAACGGACATCAAGCCGGCCCTAAGCCTAAATGCTCTTCGAGTAGTTTTACCCGCTTGTCCAGTCGGTTCACGGCAATGCCATGCCCAACAACGCTATGGTGATAATGAGTTACCGCGTCGCGGAGGTCCGTGAGCCCGTGAGTTAAGTTTTCGAGCTTTCGGTTGTGTTCGTTCAAGACGCCAGCGACCTCATCAAATTTACGACTATGTTGGTTGATCGCTACAACCAACTCGTTCAGTTTATCCTCGATACCGTCCAGTCGCGCGGAGACTTGGGTCAGCAACGCATAGACCGCTGAGATATCAACGCCGTCGCCGCTCTGCGCCACGCCGTACTCCGCCAAAGGTGTGGCAAACTTACCACAAAACAAGGCGCACAGAACTACTGTTTCCGCGCTAGTCGCGCCATGAACCGGTCACGGTCGATGACGATGCGCTCGTGGAAGCCCTCGCCGATGACCTCCCGCTCATCGCGGCAGATCGCCTTGAAACGCAGGGTGCGGTCGTCGATCGCAACCAGCTCGACCTCGGCGGTGACCCTCATGCCGATCGGCGTGGCCGCAATGTGGGTCATCTCGACCCGCGTCCCGACGGTGCGCTGATGCGGCCCGAGATAGGGAGCCAGCGCACCGACGCAGGTCCACTCGACAAAGGCGATCATCTGCGCGGTGGCGAAAACCGGCGGCATGTCGGCGCCGGGGCTGAAAATCTCCGCCTGCGCCGGCACCGCGAGACGGTCGCCGACCGCCAGCGTCGCCGAATGGCGCAGCCCCAGCTTCAGGTCGTCGAGCGTCATCGCTGCACCGTCATCCCTTGTATTGCAGGATGGTCAGCCCAGTATTGACGTCGGTCAGGTACATCAGCCCGTCCGGCGCGACATAGACGTCGTTGGACTGGATGACCCGCGGCCGGCCCGGCCGCGGATCGACCATCCGCTCCGGCGCCGGCGGTACGAAATGCGCGACCTCGCGCGGCTGAAAGGCGTCGCGAATGTCGAACACCCGCACCCCGGCATTCTGGTAGGTCGCGAAGATCAGCTCCTCGGTCTGCAGCGAACCGGGCCGGTTCTCGTGCAGATTATGCGGGCCGAACTTAGCGCCCTTGGCGCAGTAGTCGGCCTCTGCCGGGGTCGGCAAGGTCGAGATCGACACCGGGTTCTTCGGATCGCGCACGTCGAACACCCAGCAGCGCTGGATGCCGTTGGCGCAATCGTCGAGATTGCCCTCGTCGGCGATCACCGCGAGGTTGCGGCCGGGCAGCGGCAGCGGCGTATGGCTGCCGCCGCCAAACGGCGGGCTCCAGTTGCGGTGCGACAGCAGCTTCGGCGCGGTCGGGTCGGCAACGTCGAGGATCGCAAAGCCGCCGTCGCGCCACGCCGTGTAGGCGAGATTGCCGGCGACGATCGGATGATGCAGCGCATAGCGCTTGCCCGACCAGCTCGGAACCTCGCCGGCGGCCTGGTTCATCCCCGGCAGCCAGAACCGCCCGACCACCTCCGGCTTCGTCGGGTCCTGCATGTCGATGACCGCCAGCACGTGGTCCGTGAACCCCTGCCAGTGGCACGAGGCATAGGCGTAGCGACCGCCGACATACCAGATGCGGTGCAGCCCCAACCCGTCGATCGGCATAAAGCCGATCTCGCGCGGCTCGGCCGGTTTGGAGATGTCGAACACCCGCATCCCGGCGGTGAATTCCTTCTCGCGCTTCGTAAAGCTTTCGGTGATCGAGGCCTGGAAGTAGTCGTTGGGGTCGGAATAACCCTGCATCACCCAGATGTTCGGCGAATTGACCGTCAGCAGCAGGTTCCCGTGGGTCTGCAGGTGGAACGCGCGCGTGTTCGGCGGCGCGGCAAAGAACCCCACCGTGCGCGGGTTCTTGGGATCGCGCACGTCGACGACGGTGAATCCGTCGCTGAACATATGGCCGATATAGGCATGGCCCTTGTGCACCATGACCTGCACGCAATCGCCGTGGCCGTCGAGCTCGTGGGCGCTGACGAAATCGATGTTGCGGGCGGAGTCGGGGGTCATCGCGCAGCTCCTGTAGCGGCTCTGGCGATCGTAGCGCCGATTTTGGAGCACTTGCCAATTTTAAGGCGAACCGCCGTCCAGTCCGCCGGTCATGCCGATCCCCGACTCGTAATGATCTGCAGCTGCAAAACGGGTAGTCGACTGGAAACGGGCGACGAGTTCGCGCGCCTCGTCGTAGGGAATGCACATCGGCATGGTGGCCGCAAGCGCCGCAAACTCCTCCTCGTTCAGAAACGAAGCATAGCCCAGAGCGATGAATTGCGGGTTCAAGCCGAGCTTAGCAATTGCTCGCCCGGATTTGTGCCGGCGTATAAAATTCGGCAGCGCCATAGCCTCGCTGCAATTGCGAACCAAGCTGACGCGCATACCGCTTGGCCGCCCGGCGAATCCTCAATCGCCTCAGCAAATCCACGGCGGAGCCTCCCTGACGCTGGACGAAGGATCGAGCTTGGCTCTAGCCTCTGGGAGAAAAGTTGGCAGGAGGTGAAGATGACGCAAGCCCAGCGGTTTCGCGAGTTGCTCCGGCGCGACGGCATGGTGGTCGCGCCCGGCGCCTATGACTGCATCACCGCGCGGCTGATCGAGCGCGCCGGGTTCGACTGCGTCTACATGACCGGGGCCGGCACCGCGGCCACGCTCGGCTACCCCGATTTCGGCCTCGTGACGATGTCCGAGATGGTCGACAACGCCGGCCGCATCGCCACCGCGGTCGACCTGCCGGTCATCGCCGACGCCGATACCGGCTACGGCAACGAGCTCAATACCGTGCGCACGGTGCGCGAATACGAGGCGCGCGGGGTCGCCGGCATCCATATCGAGGACCAGGGTTTTCCCAAGAAATGCGGCCATCTCGACGACAAGGAGATCGTGCCGCGCGAGGATTGGCTAGCCAAGATCAGGGCCGCGGCGTCGGCCCGCCGCAGCGCCGACTTCGCCATCATCGCCCGCACCGATGCGCGCGCCGTGCTCGGTTTCGACGAGGCGGTGGCGCGCGGCAACGCGGCGCTCGCCGCCGGCGCCGACATGGTGTTTCTCGAGGCGCCGCAAACAATGGACGAGGTCGCCGCGGTGCCAAGCCTCGTCAAGGGCCCGTGCCTGCTCAACGTCGTGCGCGGCGGCAAGACCCCCGACCTCGACTTCGGCGAGGCCGAGCGCATGGGCTACAAGCTGGCGATCGTGCCCGGCATGCTGATCAAGAACGTGGTCGGCGTGTGCGAGCAGATGCTCGCGGCGCTGAAGGAAACCCGCCGCCACCCGGCGCCGATCCGCGAGATGACCGTGCGCGAGACTTTCAACCTGTGGGGCGCCGACGAATGGGACGCGCTGCGCCACCAATTCCGCACCCCCGAGCCGAAACGCGACGCAGCGGAGTAAGCCGGACCGCGGGCGTCTCGCCCGACCTCTTGGCACTTGCGAGGTGGCCGGGCTGATCGCGGGCCTTATTCCAGGTCCGGAAACACGTGCGTTCCGTCCGGGCCGAGCGGCAGCGGGCGCACGCTCGCCGATTCGGCGGGATCGAGCGGGCCGTAGAGGTGCGGGGACAGGTCGCCGCCGCGTGACGCTTCCCATTTGAGCCGGCCGCCGAGCCGTGTCGCATCGACCGCGACCAACAGCAGCCCGGCTTGGCCGGCGCGATGGCGGCGCGCGCTCTCGACGATCTGCGCCGCGGTCGAGAAATGGATGAAGCCGTCGGCCAAATCCTGCGACGAGCCGCGATAGCTTCCGGCCGCGACCGCCGCCGCCCATTCATCGGCCCGGCACATGTGGTAGATCATCGGGGTCATGCCCTCAGGCTATCCGAGCATCGCCGTCGGAGAAAGCACCCGCGACCGCCCGGACCGCCGCGTTCTGGTGCCGCAGGCGCCGGCGCTGGTCGCCGGGTTCCGCGAAGTGGTGTGGCTATCACCCGACGGCGAGATCGAGGCGCTGTCGATCGATGAGGCCAAGACCCGGCTCGCCGGCGAAACCGCGATGGTGTGCCATGCCCGCGCCACCGCCAGACGGCTCGACATCGCCGGTTTCGCCGCGCTCGACCTGCTCGAATTATTCGCGTTTGTCCGCCCGGCGAAGTTCTGCGTGCCGACCCCGCGCGGGTTGGCGCTGGCGCTCGGCCTCGCCGTGCCCGAAAGCATGGCGGAAGCCTGCGTTGCGCTGACCACCGCGGCGCGCGCCCTGTTGCAGGAGCTCGGCCAGGAGACCGACCCCAACGCGCGCGCCATCGCCGAAATGGCCGAGCGCGGCGGCTGGCCGTGGGGGCCGGCGGTGCTGGCCGCCCTGCCCCCTTCCGATCCGCGCCGCGCCGTCGGCCTGCGCGCCTGGCAGGCGCTCGACGAGTGGCAGGAGCGCGCGCCGCCGCCGCCGCCCGGCAACGACCCGGTCCGCGCCGACGAAACCCGCCACCGCCTCGCGCAGCTGCTTGGCGAGGGCGCCGAAACCCGGCCGCAACAGGCCGATTACGCGGTCGCGGTCGCCGACGCGTTTCTGCCGCGCGAACATCCCGACCAGCCGCAAGCGGTGCTGGCGGAGGCCGGCACGGGTGTCGGCAAGACGCTCGGCTATATCGCGTCGGCCAGCCTATGGGCCGAGAAGAACCAGGGCACCGTGTGGATATCGACCTACACCCGCAACCTGCAGGCGCAGATCGCCGGCGAGCTCGACCGCCTCTACCCCGACCCGGTGCAGAAGCGGCGGCGCATCGTCATTCGCAAAGGCCGCGAGAATTTCCTCTGCCTGCTGAACTATGAGGACGCGGTGAGGCAGACGATGGGCAGGGCGACCCCGTCGGCGCCGCTGGCGCTGATCGCCCGCTGGATTCTCGCGACCGAGGCGGGCGATCTCGTCGCCGGTGATTTCCCCGGCTGGCTCAGCGAGCTGATCGGCGGCTACCGGGTCGCCGCACTCGCCGACCGGCGCGGCGAGTGCGTCCATTCGGCCTGCCAGCATTTCCGCAAATGCTTTGTCGAGAAGAACGTGCGCGCCGCCCGCCACGCGCGGCTGGTAGTCGCCAACCATGCGCTGGTGATGGCCCAGGCGGCGCTCGGCGGCCTCGACGACGGCACGGTGCCGACCCGCTATGTCTTCGACGAAGGCCACCATCTGCTCGAAGCCGCCGACTCGGCGTTCTCGGTGCGGCTGTCGGGGCGCGAGGGGCGCGAGCTGCGTCGCTGGATCCTCGGCGCGGAGGCCACCCGCTCGCGCGCCCGCGGCTTACAGCGCCGCATCGGCGATCTGATCGAAGCCGACGAGGAGGGCCACAAGCTGATGGTCGAGGCACTCGTCGCCGCCCGCATCCTGCCCGCCGACGGCTGGCACCAGCGCGTCGCCGAAGGCGCCGGCCTCCCCGGCTTCGAAAGCTTTCTCAGCCTCGTCCGGCAGCAGGTTCTAGCCCGCGCCACCGGAGCCGACGGCGGCTACGGACTCGAAGCGGAGGCGCGGCCGCCGGTCGCGGGCCTGGTGGAGGCGGCGGCCCGGCTTGCCGACGCGCTCGACCGGCTAGCGACGGCGCTGGGGCAACTCACCAAGCTGCTGCGCAAGCAGCTCGAAGACCCGGAGAACCCGCCCGACCCCACCACCCGCCAGCGCCTCGACGCGGCGATCCGCGGCATCGAGCGCCGGGCCCACGTCCAGCTCGGCGCGTGGAGCCGGCTCCTGCGCGACCTAGGCGAGCCGGCCGGGCCAGAGAGCGTCGAATGGCTAGCGCTCGATCGGTTCGAGGGCAACGAAAACGACATTGCGCTCAACCGCAACTGGATCGACCCCGGCATCCCCTTTGTCGAGTTCGTCGCCCAGCCGGCGCACGGCATCGTCGTGACCTCGGCGACCCTGACCGACGGCGAGGCCGATCCCACGCTCGCCTGGAGCCTCGCCGAGGCGGCGAGCGGGCTGCGTCACCTGACGACGAGCCCGCGGGCAGCGCGTATCGCCTCGCCGTTCGACTATGCAGCGCAGACCCGCATCCTCGTCGTCAACGACATCCCGCGCGACGATGTCGGCCAGATCGCCGCCGGCTTCGCGTCACTGATGCAGGCGGCGAAGGGCGGCGCGCTCGGTCTCTTCACCGCGATCAGCCGGCTGCGCGCAGTGCATGAGCGCATCGCCCCGGTGCTGGAGGGCAACGGCATCCTGTTGCTCGCCCAGCATGTCGATGCGATGTCGCCCGCAACTTTGGTCGAGATCTTCCGCGCGGAGGAGAATTCCTGTCTGCTCGGCACCGACGCGATCCGCGACGGCGTCGATGTGCCGGGCCGCTCGCTGCGGCTGATCGTCTTCGACCGGGTGCCCTGGCCGCGCCCCGACATCCTGCACCGCGCGAGGAAGCCGGTGTTCGGCGGCGCCAATTACGAGGACCACATCGCCCGGTTGCGGCTGCGGCAAGCCTATGGCCGGCTGATCCGCCGCGCCGACGACCGCGGCGTCTTTGTCGTCCTCGACCGGCAATTGCCGTCGCGCTTGCTGGCGGCTTTTCCCGAAGGGGTTTCCGTCGCGCGGGTGCCGCTGACCGAGGCCGTCGATCTCACCGCCGGCTTTCTCGGCGACGAAGCTTGATTGTCGCCGTTTGCGTCATCATCTGTCCGCGGATTTCAGCAAAAAGGACCGGCAATGCTCGACCCCCACGGCGCGCTGATCTACACGATGGTGATCGTCACCGGCGCCGAAGCCAATCTGCCGCCGACCGAGGTGGCGATCATCGGCGACATTGTCGGCCATCTCCCGGTGTTCCGGAATTTCGACCGCGGCAAGCTCCCTGGGCACCTCAATAGGTGCGCCGATCTTCTCCTGCGTGAGAACGGGCTCGTCGCCACGCTCGACGCGATCAAAGAGGCGCTGCCGGTCAATCTGTGCGAGACCGCCTACGCGATCGCCTGCGATTTGGTCGCCTCCGACGGAGAGGCGACGCAAGAGGAATTGCACCTTCTGGAGCTGATGCGCGAGCGGCTGCAGATCGACCGGCTGATCGCCGCGGCGATCGAGCGCGGCACGCGGGCGCGCTTCCAGACCGTGTAGAAAAGCGGCGCGTCGACCTGGCGACGCCGCGCGGCGTGTGATCGGCCGCGTGAAATAGACACGCGCAGTCAGGCGACCGGTTCGGCCTCGCGGGCCGGCGCAGAACTCGGTGCGACGCGGGTGCGGCCCGCGCCCGGCATCGTCACCGTAACCGTGGTGCCGTGGCCGAGCTCGCTGTCATAGGTAAGACACCACCCGCAAACTTCGATCAGCGATTTGGTCAACGCCACGCCGAGCCCGGTTCCCTCGATGCCGGCCTGGTGCGGATTGTCCTCGATGCGGAAGAACGGCGTGCCCAGCTTGGCCAAATTGGCCGTTGAGATGCCGATGCCGGTATCGATGACTTGCAGCAGCGCGTCCTCGCCCGACGACGACAGCCGCACCGTCACCGTGCCGCCGGGCAAGGTGAATTTGACCGCGTTGCCGATCAGGTTCAGCACGATCTGCTTGAAGGCGCGGCGGTCGGTGACCAGCAGTTCGGGCGGGTCGAGCACCTCGAGCCCGACCGTGACGTCGCCGGAGGCGGCGCGGGGCTGGACCATGCGCAGCGTCTCCTCGATCTCGGCGGGAAAATCGAAGGGCTCCGGGTGGAGCGCGCGGTGGCCGGCCTCGATCTTGACCATGTCGAGCATGTCGCTAATCAGATCGTGCAGAAAAACACCCGAGCGATGGATGTCCTGGGCATATTCCAGGTAGCGCGCCGAGCCGAGCGGGCCAAAGAGCTCGGCGGTCATCGTCTCGGAAAAGCCAATGATGGCGTTCAACGGCGTGCGCAGCTCGTGGCTCATCCGCCCGAGGAAGTCGGATTTGGCGCGGTCCGCATGCTCGGCCTTGACCAGGGCCCGGGACAACGCCTGCTCGGACCGCTCCAGCCGGCCGAATTGGACCGCGAGCGTCGTGAACAGGATCGCGAAGACGATGACTGCGCAGGCGGTGCCGATGCCGATGAACGCCGCCTGGCGGCGCCACGCCGCCAGCGCGGTGTGTTCCGGCACCGTCACGGTGGCGACCAGCGGATAATCCTTCAGCGGGGTGACCGCGATCTCGCGGGCGACGCCGTCGATGTAGCCGGGCGAGTGATAGGTGCCGCCGCCACCGACTACCAGGCCGCACCATGGCGATTCCTTGGGCAGCACTGTGCCGATAGCCCGCTCGATCTGCGGGTAGCGGACGAAGATCGTGCCGTCCCTCCCCAGGATTGTCACCGAGGCGCCGTCGAGCAGGGTGATGGTCTTGTAGAACTCTTCGAAATAGCGCAACTCGACTGCCGCTTGCGCGGCGCCGAGAAAGACGCCGGCGCGGCTTTCCAGCCGGCGTGTGAGGTACAGCGTCCAGCGGCCGGTGGTGCTGCTTTGGATCGGCGGGCTGATGATCAGCCCGGTGGCCTGCGGGGCCTGCGCGGCGCTGAAGGAGGCGCGGTCGGCGATGTTGATGGACGGAACCGGCCAATAATTTGACGAGTTGACCAGCAATCCGAGCGCGTCGGTCAAGAACAGCCCGTTCACTTGCGGCAACGCATGCATCCGATTGACGAGAAAGGCGCGGCTCGCCTCGCTCGCCATTTCCTGGTGGAATTCCTCGGGCGAGGTCGCCGCTAGACGGGCGACATGCTGCGCCGTCTCCCCCAGCACCAGATCGACCGCCTGGATCGAGCGCGACAGCTGCTCGGCCAGCACGATGCCAAGATTGGACATGTTCTGCCGAGACGCCTCGATCGCGTTGCGGCGCAAATCCCAAACGCTCAGCACCGCACCGGCGCTGGTGATCGCAATCAGCACCGCGCCGGCGATAGCGATCCGCCGTGCCCCGCCGCCAATCAGTGCCGAGAAAACCCGCAACATTCGTCGGGTTTTACCGGCCCGCGGTTAACGAGCGCTGAACCGCGAACCCAAAACGCGAATGAGGTCAGTCCTCTTCCCGATCCACTTTTGGCAGAATGCGGCGAATCGCGCTCTGCACCTCCGGCGGCTGGGCGGCCACCGCGTTGCACAGGCGGCGCATCTGCCGGCGCAGGCTGTAGACCTGGTCGAGCAACCCCAGCACCAGCGGCATCACGTCGTCGTCGACGGCAAAATCGCGGCGGATGTCGAGGATCAGCTCGACGCGGGCGACATCGACCTCGTGAAACACCCAGCTCTCGGCATGCCGTTCGGGCAGCACCCAACGGCTCTCGACCCAGTGGATCAGCTCGCGCCGCTCCAGGCCGCGGATGCGGACGAGGACCTCGTCGAAGCCGATCATGGCGTACCTCCGCCGGGCATGCCGCGCCGCGGATCGGTCGGATGCTTGGCCGCCCACCCTTCGAGAAACGCCGCCAGCTCGGCGTCGCCGCTGTCGCCGATGACGATCTTCAAGCTGACGAGCTGATCGCCCTCCGGCGCGCCGCGGCGGTGGATGCCCCTGCCCCGCAGGCGCAGCTGGGCGCCGCTGTCCGAGCCCTTGGGGATCGTCATCGTCACCGGCCCGGTCACGGTGGGCACCGTGACCCGGGCGCCCAGCACCGCTTCGGCGACGCTGACCGGCAGCTCGACAAGGATATTGTCGCCCTCGCGCCGGAAAAATGGGTGCGGCGCAATGTGCACCTCGATCAGCGCGTCTCCCGGCGGTGCGCTGCCGATGCCGGGGTCGCCCTTGCCCTTGAGACGCAGCACCTGGCCTTCCTCGATGCCGGGCGGGATCGTGACGTCGAGCCAATTGTCGGGCGACAGCGACAGCCGTTTCTTGCCGCCGGCCGCCGCCTCGACAAAATCGACGGTCAGCGTGTAGAGCCGGTCACCGCCGGGAATCGCAAAGCCCTGCGATTGACCGCCGCGCCCGCGACGCGCGCCGGCTCCCATTGGCCCCCCTCCCCCGAACATCGCGAACAAATCTTCGAGATCGCCCGCGTCCACGTCGCCATGCGGCTGATACTTCCAGCCCTGGGCGCCCTCGGCGTGCGGGCGGTAGGAATAACGCGGCCGCTCGGCGCCGCTTTCGTCGATCTCGCCGCGGTCGTAGCGGGCACGCGTGTCGCTGTCGGATAGGAGGTCATAGGCCCCAGTCACCGTCTTGAACCGGGCCTCGGTCTCGGGTTTGCCGGGGTTGAGGTCGGGATGCAGCTGCTTGGCGAGCTTGCGATAGGCCTTGCGGATTTCGTCGGCGCTGGCGGTCGGGTTGACGCCCAGCACCTCATAGGGGGTCTGATCTGCCATCGTCGGCTAGCGCTCCATCAGGCGCTTGCGCGTGGTGGCCGCGGCTTGCGGCGCCAGCTCGACCTTGACCTCGACCGCACGCTCGCTGCCGGCACGGTCCACGGTCAGCTTTACTTCGTCGCCGATCCGGGTGAGGCCGATCGCATTGCGCAGCTGCGTCCCGCTGCGCACCGCGACGCCGTTGGCCGCGACCACCAGGTCGCCGCTCTTGATCCCGGCGTGGTCGGCCGCCGAGCCCGGCTCGACCCGGGCGATCACCGCCCCGTCGGTATGGGCTGTCTTCATCGCCTCGGCGATATCGGGGGTGAGGTCCTGGATCGTCACGCCGATGCGGCCGCGCTTGACCTCGCCATAGCGGACCAGCTGGTCCATCACCCGCCGCGCCATGTTGATCGGCACCGCAAAGCCGATGCCGATATTGCTCCCGCCCGGTGCCAGGATCGCAGTGTTGATGCCGATCAGCTGGCCGCGCAGGTCGATCAGCGCGCCGCCCGAGTTGCCCGGGTTGATCGAGGCGTCGGTCTGGATGAAATCCTCGTACCCCTCGATGCCGAGCCCGCTGCGCCCGAGCGCGCTGACAATGCCGGAGGTCACGGTCTGGCCGAGCCGGAACGGATTGCCGATGGCGACGACGAAATCGCCGACCTGCAGTTTGTCGGAATCGCCGAGCGGCACCGCGATCAAATGGCCGGGCTCGATCTTGAGCACGGCAACGTCGGTATCCGCGTCGCGCCCGACCAGCTTGGCGGGGTAGCGGCGGTTGTCCTTGGATGTCACCTCGATGCTGATCGCGTTCTCGACGACATGCGCATTGGTCAGCACGTAGCCCTCGCGGGCATCGACGATGACGCCGGAACCGGCCGCCATCGTCTCGCGCTCCTGAAATTGCTGGTTCTGCGGGACATTGAAGAAGCGGCGGAAGAACGGGTCCTGCAGCAGCGGGTTCTGTTCGCGCACCCGGCCCTTGACGGCGATGTTGACGACCCCGGCGGTGATCGCCTTCAGCATCGGCGCCAGGCTCGGCACCGTGCCGCCGCTGAATTCGGGGATCGGCGCCGCGGCAAGGGCACCCGGCGCCGACATCGTGATCGCGCCCAAAAGCGCGAGCGTGGAGACAAACCGCTTCATCCTGGCGAAACCTTGCGTTGAGTGCGCGCCCGCGGACAACCGGCAACGCCAACCTGATTTCCTGGCGTAATATCTAAACTGCTTGGCGATCCCTTCAAGGAGCCGGGCGGGTGCGATAGCGGGGATCGGATGAGCATGCCGGGCTTCGCTCGCGGGGGATACCTAAGGCTTATGGCGAAACGCACGCAGCCGCGCATCGATCCGCCGGCTGCGACAAGCACGCCGGCGCTCTGCCTCACCCTATTTGTCGAGAACTGATACCGGAGTGCCTGCCCTTGCTGCCCGCTGGCCCCCTCCCTATAGTTTCGGACTTATGGAGCCTTATGCCTATCGGCACCGGCATCTCCTCGGCATCGAGGGTCTGACGCCCGAGGACATTACCCATGTCCTCGACCGCGCCGACACCTATGTCGAGATGAACCGTCAGGCCGAAAAGAAACGGTCGCTGTTGCGCGGGCGCACGGTTATCAACTGCTTTTTCGAGAACTCGACCCGCACCCGCACCTCGTTCGAGGTGGCCGGCAAGCGGCTCGGCGCCGACGTCATCAACATGGCGGTGCAGGCGAGCTCGATGCGCAAGGGCGAGACGCTGATCGACACGGCGATGACCCTCAACGCCATGCACCCCGACGTGCTGGTGGTGCGCCATCCCGAATCGGGCGCGGTGCAGCTCCTTTCGGAAAAGGTCGATTGCGCGGTCATCAATGCCGGCGACGGCAGTCACGAACACCCCACCCAGGGCTTGCTCGACGCGCTGACGATTCGCCGCCGCAAGGGCAAGCTCGGCGGCCTCACCGTGGCGATTTGCGGCGACGTGCTGCACAGCCGGGTCGCCCGCTCGAACATCGCCCTGCTCAACGCGATGGGCGCGCGAGTGCGGGTGGTGGCGCCGCGCACTCTGCTGCCGGCCGCGGTCGAGCATCTCGGCGTCGAGGTGTTCCACGACATGGCCGCGGGCCTCGCCGATGTCGACATCGTGATGATGCTGCGGCTGCAGAGCGAGCGGATGCACGGCTCGTTCGTGCCCTCGACCCGCGAGTATTTCCATTTCTTCGGGCTCGACGAGGACAAGCTCAAGGCCGCCAAGCCCGACGCGCTGATCATGCACCCCGGGCCGATGAACCGCGGCGTCGAGATCGGCAGCACCGTCGCCGACGACATCGACCGCAGCCTTATCCGCCAGCAGGTCGAGATGGGCGTGGCGGTGCGCATGGCCTGTCTCGAGATCATGGGCCAGGGCCGCAGCAACACGCCGCCGGTCAAGTGAAGGCGGCGATGAGCCTTTTGCGATGAGCGGGTTGCGCCGCCTCTTCCGCAACGCCCGCCTGCTCGACCCCGAGAGCGGGCGCGACGGCCTCGGCGACGTGATCGTCGTCGACGATCGCATCGCCGCGATCGGCGCCAACATCAGCGCCGAGGACCTCGGCCCCGATGTCGAGGTCGAGGATGTCGGCGGGCTGTGCCTCGCGCCCGGCCTTGTCGACATGCGGGTGCAGCTGCGCGAGCCCGGCGCCGAGCACGTCGAATCGATCGAGAGCGGCAGCCGCGCCGCCGCCGCCGGCGGGGTCACGACGATGGTGGCGCTGCCCAACACCGAGCCGCCGGTCGACGACGTGTCGGTGGTCGAGTTCCTCGCCCGCCGCGCCCGCGAGGCGAAGCTCACAAAGGTCCATACTTACGCCGCGGCAACCAAGGGGCTGGCCGGCAAAGAGCTGACCGAGATGGGCTTGCTTGCCGCCAACGGCGTCCTCGGCTTCACCGACGGCGTGAAAGCGGTCGCCAACGCGCTGGTGATGCGCCGCGTGCTCGCCTATGCGCGCACCTTCGGCCAGCTGGTGATCCAGCACCCGGAGGAGCCGAGCCTCGGCGGCGCCGGCGAGGTCAACGAGGGCGAAATCGCCACCCGGCTCGGCCTTGCGGGGATCACGCCCGCCGCGGAGGTCATCATGGTCGAGCGCGACCTGCGCCTCGTCGCGATCATCGGCGCGCGTTACCACGTCGCGCATGTGTCGACCGCGGCGGCGATCGAAGCGATCCGCCTGGCCAAGGCGGCTGGTCTGCCCGTCACCTGCGACACCGCCCCGCCCTATTTTACGCTCAACGAGACCGCGGTCGGCGACTACCGCACCTTCGCCAAACTGTCGCCGCCGCTGCGTAGCGAACAGGATCGGCAAGCTGTCGTCGCCGGGCTCGCCGACGGCGCGATCGACGCCATCGCCAGCGACCACTCGCCGTGGGACCAGGATTCGAAGCGGCTGCCGTTCACCTCGGCAAGCTACGGTATCGTCGGTTTGGAGACGCTGCTGCCACTGTCGTTGGAGCTCTATCACAATCGCCGCCTGACCCTGATCGAGGTGTTGCGCCGGCTGACGATCGCGCCGGCCCGCATCCTGGGACTCGGGGTCGGGCGGCTGGCGGCGGGCGCGCCGGCCGATTTCGTGATCTTCGACCCCGACGCGCAATACCGCATCCGCACCGATTCGTTCCGCTCGAAATCCAAGAACGCGCCGTTCGACGGCCGGCCGGTGCAGGGCCGGGTCGAGCGGACGGTGGTCGACGGCCGCACGATTTTCGACCGCGACCCATGATCGGGATCGTCGCTGCGGTCGTCATCGGCTACCTGCTGGGTTCGATCCCGTTCGGGCTGATCGTCACCCGGCTCGCTGGGCGCGGCGACGTGCGGCAGATCGGCTCCGGCAGTATCGGCACGACCAATGTGCTGCGCACCGGCAGCAAGGGGCTGGCGGCGACGACCCTGGTGTTCGACATCGGCAAGGGCACGGTCGCGGCGTTTATCGGCGCCGAATGGGGGGTCGAGCCGATGCTGGCCGCCTCCGCCGCCGTCCTCATCGGCCACATGTTTCCGGTCTGGCTCGGCTTTCACGGCGGCAAAGGCGTAGCGACGGCCTTTGGCGTGCTGATCGCGGTTGCCTGGCAGGTGGCGCTCGCCGGCGCAGCGGTATGGCTGGTGGTGGCGATCGCGTTTCGCTATTCCTCGGCGGCGGCGCTCGCCGCGGCGCTGGCCGTGGCGGCCTACGCCGACCTCACTCTCGGCCGTGAGCGCGCGATGCTGATCACCGGCATCGCCGTGCTGGTGATCATCCGGCACCACGAGAACATCCGCCGCCTGGTGGCCGGCACCGAGAGCCGCATCTCGTTCACGAAGAGCTGAGGCCGATCCTGGCCCCCCGCGAGCTCGACCCGCAGGAGCGTCTCGACTGGCTGCGCCTCGCCCGCACCGAGACGATCGGCCCGGTCACCTTCTACGCCCTGCTCCGCCGGTTCAGCTCGGCGCGCGCGGCGCTCGACGCGGTGCCGCGGCTCGGCCGACGGGGCGTCGTTCCCGCCACCCGCGCGGTCGCCGAGCAGGAGCTGGCCGCGCTCCATCGCATCGGCGGGCGCACGCTGTGCTGGGGCGAGCCGCTTTATCCCGGCACCCTCGCCGCGGTCGAGGACGCGCCGCCGGTATTGTCGCTGCTCGGGAGCGGCGAGGTTCTGGCGGCGCCGATGGTGGCGGTGGTCGGCGCGCGCAACGCCTCGGCCAATGGCAGGCGGCTGGCGCAGGACCTCGCCGCCGGGCTCGGCGAGGAGGGCATCGCCGTCATCTCGGGCATGGCGCGCGGCATCGACGCCGCCGCGCATCTCGGTTCGCTCGCCACCGGCTCGGTCGCGGTCGTCGCCGGCGGCATCGACATCGTCTACCCCGAGGAGAATCGCGCCCTCTACGATGCGCTCGCCCGGCAAGGCGCGGTCGTCGCCGAGATGCCGCCTGGCATCCAGCCGCAAGCCCGCCATTTCCCCCGGCGCAACCGGATCATCTCGGGCATGGCCTTGGGCGTCGTCGTGGTCGAGGCGGCGGCGAAGTCGGGCTCGCTGATTACCGCGCGCTATGCGCTCGAGCAGGGGCGCGAGGTGTTCGCCGTGCCCGGCTCGCCGCTCGACCCGCGCTGCCGCGGCTGCAACGACCTGCTGCGCAACGGCGCGAACCTGACCGAGAACGCCGCCGATGTCGTCGCCCAGCTCGGGCCGCTGCTGCGCGGCGCGCCGCTGCTGCTGCCGGGGCGTCTGCGGCCCGACCCGGAATTGCCGTTGGCGCCGATTGCGCTCCCCCCTCCTCCCGATCGCACCGACGATTCCAGCCTCGACCTGATCCTCGAAAAGCTGAGCCCGACCCCCGTCGCGGTTGACGAACTGGTGCGCCAGTGCCAATTGTCAGCCGCCACCATCGCTACCTTGTTGCTAGAATTGGAACTTGCCGGCCGCGTCGAGCGTCATCCCGGCAACCTTGTGTCGCGCCGTTAAGCCGGCTGCGCACGTCCTTATTTTGATTGGGTCCATGAACGTCGTCATCGTCGAATCGCCGGCCAAGGCCAAGACCATCAACAAGTACCTCGGCAGCGACTACAAGGTCCTGGCCAGCTACGGCCATGTTCGCGACTTGCCCTCCAAGGACGGCTCGGTGCGGCCCGACGACGATTTTGCGATGTCGTGGGAGGTCGACGGCAAATCCGAAAAACACATGAAGGCGATGGCCGAGGCGGTGCGCGGCGCCGACCGGCTGTTCCTCGCCACCGACCCTGACCGCGAGGGCGAGGCGATCTCGTGGCATGTCAACGAGGTGCTCAAAGCGCGCCGCGTGCTGAAGGGTGTCGACGTCAAGCGGGTCGTCTTCAACGAGGTCACCCGCAGCGCGATCACCGAAGCGTTCCGCAAACCACGCGACATCGATATCGAGCTGGTCGACGCCTATCTCGCCCGCCGGGCGTTGGACTACCTCGTCGGCTTCACCCTGTCGCCGGTGCTGTGGCGCAAGCTGCCGGGCAGCCGCTCCGCCGGGCGGGTGCAGTCGGTGGCGTTGCGCCTCGTCTGCGAGCGCGAAGCCGAGATCGAGGCGTTCAAGACCCGCGAATACTGGACGATCGAGGTCGACTTTCTGACCGAGGCCGGCGAGAAATTCACCGCCCGGCTTAGCCATCTCGACGGCAAAAAGCTCGAGCGTTTCGATCTCGATAGCGAAGCCAAGGCCAAAGCCGCCGCCGATGCGATCCTCGCCGCGGCCGGGTTCAACGTCACCCGCATCGAGCGCCGGCAGACGCGGCGCAACCCGTTTCCGCCGTTCACCACCTCGACCCTGCAGCAGGAGGCCTCGCGCAAGCTCGGCTTCGGCGCCAGCCGAACCATGCGCATCGCCCAGCAGCTCTACGAGGGCGTCGATCTCGGCGGCGACACGGTCGGCCTCATCACCTACATGCGCACCGACGGCGTCGCCAACGCCG
>JBBRPG010000060.1:0-20767 GCA_038228485.1 Alphaproteobacteria bacterium | reverse complement strand
GTGGCGGGATGGCCCCACAGGGCGGCGGCATGGCTCCGCCTCCCCCTCCGCCTCCGGGGAGGTAAGTTAGCGCGCCATTTTGTTGGCGAGGCAAGGCAAGGGGGCTTCGGCCCCCTTGTTTATTTCGGAGCTCGGATATTTGTTGCCAATCCACATTTCAGAATAGGCGAGTGTTCATTTGGATAGAAAGCCGTATAATCTCTTTTGGCATCGTTAAGATTAAGGTAAAATTTACTCTATCCGCCGATCCACAAGTTGTGGGTCGGCAATGTCGCAGATATTTTAATATATTATAAAACATCATTTCACCGTTATCGCGATTAAAGGCTATAACGGGATGGGTTCTGTTCAGAATCCTTTAATCGGCTGGCCAATACTCTCGCACCATCGTCATAACCAATGTTTGTGGCCATGGTAACAAACACCAGCCTGCAGCCGGAAACCTCTCTTCCGGAGTGGATAGCGCGGTTCGTCGCCGACATACCGTCCGCGGTGGCGCTGTTCGACAGCGAGCTGCGCTATCTGGCCGCCAACAATCGCTGGCGTGATGCCTTTGGCATCGTCAGCGACGGGCTGATCGGGCAAAGCCACGACCGGTTCGACCCGCACAGCGCCCCGGCTCTGGCCGAGGTTCACCGCCGCGCCCTCGCCGGCGAGTCGGTCGAGGCCAGCATCGCCGACGATATCGACCTCGCCGACGGCGGCAGCCGCCGCATTGTCAGCGCCCGCCCGCATCGCGACCGCGACGGGACGATCCTCGGCGTCGTCGCGACCCTGCACGAGACCGTCGCGATCGCCACCGAGAAATCCCTGCAATACGCAGCCGACGGGCTAACCGGCCTCGCCGGCCGCCACTGCTTCATGGCGCGGGTCAAGGCGACCGTGGCGCCGCACACCGGTCGGCCGCGCCCCGCCGCGATCTTCCTGCTCGACATCGACAATTTCAAAGGCGTCAACGATCTCTACGGCGCCCGCGCCGGCGATGCGGTGTTGCGGGTGATTGCCAATCGCCTGCTCGCCGGGACCCGCTCCCGTGTCCAGCAGGCGCAGCGCGCCGGACGCCATCCGCAGGTGCAGCGCACCGACATGGTCGCCCGCCTCGGCGCCGATGAGTTCGCGATCATCCTTGGCAGCCCCGCGCCGAGCCCGGCCGATGCCGAAGCCTTCGCCCGCCGCCTGCTGCAATTGGCGGTCGGCCCCGTCGTCGTCGACGAGCAGCGTATTCGTCTGTCGGCCAATATCGGCTACATCGTCACCGGCCAGGGACATACCTCGGAAGACGAGGCGATGCGCGACGCCGACGTCGCGCTGCAGGAAGCGAAGGCGCGCGGCCCCAACAACGCCAAGGCGTGGGAGCCGGCGCTGACCAGCACGGTCGGCCGCCGTCTCGCGTTGCTCGATCAGCTGCGCTGTGCCCTGGACGAGAACCAGTTCGTGCTGCACTACCAGCCGATCCTGCGGCTCAGCGACGGGCAGGTCGTCGGCTCCGAGGCGCTCTTGCGCTGGAACCACCCCAGCGATGGGCTGGTGTCGCCTGCCGCGTTCCTGCCGTTGCTGGAAGAAAGCGGCCTGATCGTGCCGGTGGGCTGCTGGGTGTTGCGCGAGGCGGTGCGCCAGATGCAGGTCTGGCAGATGCTCTATGGCCGCGAGCTGCTGGAGTGGGTCAGCGTCAACGTTTCGGCGCGGCAGTTCAACGACCCCTCGATCCTGTTGGCGACGTTGGCCGAGATCCGCGACAGCGGCTTCCCGCTCAATCGGCTCAAGATCGAGATCACCGAATCGGCGGTGATGCGCAACCCCGAAGTCACCCGCGCGGTGCTGACCGAGCTGCAGGAGCTCGGCATCCGCATCGCCATCGACGATTTCGGCACCGGCTACTCGGCGCTCGGCGCTCTGCGCGACTATCAAGTCGATACGATCAAGATCGACCGCGGCTTCACCGCCCGCATCGACACCGTGGACGGCAAGGAATTGGTGCTGGCGATGCTGAAGATCGCCCGCATCTACGGCGCCGATGTCGTCGCCGAAGGGGTGGAGACCGTGGTCGAACGCGACATCCTGCGCCGGCACCATTGCGGCTACGGCCAAGGCTATCTCTTCGCCAAGCCGATGGACGGCAGCTTCTTCGGCGCCTACGCGCTGACCCACCTGGTCGAAACCGGCGACGCCGCCGATTAGCCCCGACAATCGCCTCCCGACAATCGCCTAGGGCGTCGCGGGCGTGTTGCGGCGCCGGGCGACCCGGTCCATCTCATCGAGCAGATCGTGCAGCGACTGGTCGGCGGCATAGGCCATCTTGGCGAAGGCGCGCAGGAAATTGTCGGTGCGGGGCAGTTGAAACAGGGTCTCATCGCCGTCGTTGCGACTCGTTGCCGCGATCGTCAACACCGATTCGTAGGGCTGGACGACCAGCTCCTTCAACGCCTGGCCGGGACCGGTGACGTACTCGACAACCCGGCAGCGGCCGCTTTCCGGCAGGTCCGGCAGGTCCGGCAGGATGGTCATGCGATAGGCGGCGCGGGTGGTCGAGGCCTCGATCAGCGCCCGGGTGAACGGCCGCAGAAAAGTCTCGTCAAAACCGAGCAGGGCGGTGGGCCCGTCGCCATTGACTCCGGAGCGCAGCTCCATCGTCGTCCACAGCGAGGCGCGGCCCTGAAAATAATCGGCCGAAGCGAGGTCGAGGTTGATCGAATCGATCGGCATCGGCGCCGCCGCCGACCGCGCCGACAGAAAGGCAAAGCATGCCGGGTCGCGCTTTAGCGAGATATGGGTGGTTGCCTCGAGATTGCGGTCGCTGATCGCCGGTGTGTCTGTCATGGCGTCCTCGGTCGCGGCGCGGCGGGGAAAAAATTGCCGCGTCAGGGAACCATCTTTGGGTTTGAGCGTGCCGCTGTCAAAAGCGGACTTTGACAAACAGCCGGCGCTGCGGCCTTTGGCCGCGCGAATGCTGGGGACATTTTAGCCGGTTTGCGCGCGGTTCGCTGCTTCCAGCGCCTCCTCGGCCGCCAGCCATTGCGCCTCGGCTTTGGCGATCTGGCGGGCGAGGTCGGCGCGCTTTTTAAGCGCCTCCGCCAGCCCGGCGCCGAACCCGTCGGGCCGTGCCAGTTTCTGGTCGAGCGCCTGCTGCTCGGCGGCAAGCCGCGCGGCGGCTTCTTCGGCCCGGCGCGACTCGCGGCGCAGCGGCTCGAGCGCCAGGCGCTGCTGCGCCGCATCCCGGCGCGCGCTGCGGCGAATCTCCCCCGGCCGGCCCGTGCCGCGCTCCTCGGCGGGGTCGTCCTTGTCCTCGAGGCCGCGGCGATAGGCGTCGAGGTCGCCCTCGAACGGTTTTACCGTGCCGTTCTCGACCAGCCACAACCGGTCGGCGACCAATTCCACCAAATGCCAGTCGTGGCTGACCAGCACTACTGCGCCGGAATAGTCGGCGAGCGCGGCGACCAGGCTCTCGCGGGTTTCCATGTCGAGATGGTTGGTCGGCTCGTCGAGGATCAGCAGCGCCGGCGCGTCATGGGTGACGAGCGCGAGGTTAAGCCGCGCCCGCTCGCCGCCCGACAGCGACGATACCGGCACGAACGCCTTGTCCTGCCCGAACCCAAACCCGCCAAGCCGGGTGCGAATCGCCTCCGGCGGCAACTCGGGCAGCAGCGCGGCGAGATGCTCATAGGCCGATTCCTGCGGCCGCATCTCCTCGATCTGGTGTTGGGCGAAGAAACCGCAGGCGAGCCGCGACGGCCGCCGCACCTCGCCCGTCATCGCCTCCAGCCGGCCGCCCAGCAGGCGGGCAAAGGTGGTCTTGCCGTTGCCGTTGGCGCCCAGCAGCGCGATGCGGTCGTCGGGATCGAGGCGCAGGTCGAGGCCGGATAAAATGGGTCTGCCCTCGGCATAACCGACGCTGGCCGCCTCCAGTGTGATCAGCGGCGGGCGCCATTGCGCCGGCTCGGGCAGGCGCAATTCGATGGGCGGCGTCTCGGCGATCATCGCCACCGGCTGCAGCTTGGCCAGCGCTTTCAGCCGACTCTGAGCCTGACGCGCCTTCGACGCTTTGTAGCGGAAGCGGTCGACAAACGCCTGCATGTGCTTGCGCTGCGCGTCCTGGCGGTGCGCCAGCGCCGCCTGGCGCGCCTTGACCGCGCCGCGGGCGCGCAAATAGGCGTCGAAGTTACCCGAATAAGATGTGAGCTTCCCGGCTTCGAGGTGAAGGATCGTCGTCGTCGCGGCGTTCAGGAGCTGGCGGTCGTGGCTGACCAGAATAAAGCTGTGGCGGTAGCGGCGCAGATAGCGCTCGAGCCACAGCGAGGCCTCCATGTCGAGGTGATTGGTCGGCTCGTCGAGCAGCAGCAGCTCCGGTTCGGCGAACAGCACCGAGGCCAGCGCGACCCGCATGCGCCAGCCCCCGGACAGCTCGTCGATCGCGCCCTCATGCATCGCCGTATCGAAACCCAGCCCGGCGAGGATGCGCGCCGCCCGCCCCGGCGCGGCACGGGCGCCGATGGTGTCGAGCCGCTCCTCGATCTCGGCGATGCGCTCGGGCAGCGGGTCCTTGTCGAGCTCGGCGAGGAGTCGGCTGCGCTCGCGGTCGGCGGCAAGCACCGTGGCGAGCGGCGTCCCCGACCCGCTCGGCGCCTCCTGCGCCAGAAAGCCGATGCGGTAGTCGCGCGGCAAATAGATATCGCCGTCGTCGGGCGCGAGCCGGCCGCGGATCAGGTCGAGCAACGTCGATTTGCCGATGCCGTTGCGGCCGACCAGGCCGAGCTTGCTGCCCTCGGGGATCTGCGCGTTGGCATGGTCGAGCAATGCGCGGCCGCGTTTCCCGCCGACGCGGTAGGTGACGTCCGAAATGGTCAGCATGGCGTTCTTCTAACATGACCGGCAAAACGGGCCATATCCGTATCGGCTTATCCGGATGGAAGTATCCGGGTTGGCGCGGCAAGTTCTATCCGTCCGGACTGCGCCAACGCGACGAGTTGGCCTATGCCAGCCAACTCTTCGACACGATCGAGATCAACGGCACGTTCTATTCGCTGCAGCGGCCGGAGCTGTTCGCGGCATGGCGCGACGCGACCCCGGACGGGTTTGTCTTTGCGGTCAAGGGCAGCCGCTTCATCACCCACATGCTGAAGCTGCGCGGGGTCGAGACGGCATTGGCCAATTTCTTTGCCTCGGGCGTGCTGGCGCTAGCGGACAAGCTCGGCCCGTTTTTGTGGCAGTTGCCGCCGCGTTTCGCCTTCGATGGCGAGCGGATTGGCGAGTTTTTGTCGACGCTGCCGCGCGATACTGAGGCCGCGGCCGAACTTGCCCGCCGTCACGATCATCGGGTCGCCGGACGGGCTCTGACGCAGACCGATGGGCGCCGCCCGCTGCGGCACGCGATCGAAATCCGCCATCCGAGCTTTCTCGATCCCGCGTTTATCCGGCTGCTTCGCCAGCAAGGGGTCGCGCTGGTTTTTGCCGACACCATCGAATGGCCCTATGCCGAGGATGTAACCGCCGATTTCATCTATCTGCGGCTGCACGGCTCCGAGGAGCTTTATGCCAGCGGCTATGACGACGCAGCGCTCGACCGCTGGGCGGCGCGGATCGGGCTTTGGACCGGCGGCCGATCTCCCAGCGATGCAAAGCTGATCGATCGCGATCCACCGCCCTGCTCCGGCGCGCGCGACGTCTACGTCTATTTCGACAACGACGCCAAGGTGCGCGCCCCTGCCGACGCGCAAGCGCTGCGGCGGCGCCTCCCCGGTAAATGACGGATTGTCCCTGTCGCTCCCAAGCACCAGAATTCGGCAAAAGCTCAATCGGGAGGGAATGCAGCATGGCACAGCATCCACCGTTGTCGCGCCGTTCGCTGATCGCCGGCACTGCCGGGCTGGCCGGAGCCGCGGCGTTATCGCGTCGAACGCTGGCGCAGGGTACGCCCTCCCCCAATGCCCAGCTCGGCGCTCCGACGAGCACGATTACCAGCCCGCCGCGCGACTGGAGCCCCGGTCACCCGTCGATCTATCCCGACCCCGACGTGATTGTGATCGACCCGTCGTTTCGGGCGATCGCGCCGGGCAACAGCGCGGTGAAACGGCTGTGGACCGGGGCGCAGTGGGCGGGCCCGGCCTGGTCGAGCCAGGGCCAGTACCTCGTGTTCAGCGACGTTACCGGCAACACCCAATACCGCTATCTGTGGGACGCCGAGCGGGTCGTCGCTTTTCGCAAGCCGTCGAACAACACCAACGGCAATTCGTTCGATTTCGAGGGCCGCCAGCTCTCGTGCGAGGACTTCAACCGCCGCGTCGTGCGCTGGGAGCATGACGGCAGCCTCAAGGTCATCGCCGATAATTTCGAGGGCAAGGGCCTCAACTCGCCGAACGATATCGTGCCGCATCCCGACGGCAGCGTCTGGTTCACCGATCCGCCCTACGGCGACCGGCTCAACGAGGGTCATCCCGACGACGCCGGCGGCCCGACCAACCCGCAGGGCCTGCTGAAGCCGCTGGTCGGCGCGCCCAATGCCGGAATCATCGGCGGCAAGAAGCGCGAGCTGCCGACCGCGGTTTATCGCTGGGACCCGAGCGGCAAGCTCGAAGTCGCGATCCCCGAAACGCAGCTGCCCGACCCCAACGGGCTGTGCTTTTCGCCGGACTACAAGACGCTGTACGTGATCAGCACCGGCCAGGGGCCGGGCGACACCGGGCCCGGCGGTAAGCGCGAGGTCTATGCCTTCGACGTGCAGGGCGCCAAGGTCGCCAACATGCGGCTGTTCACCGACATGATGCTCGACGGCGTCAAATGCGGTCCGGACGGGATGCGCGCCGATGTCTACGGCAATCTGTGGATCAGCTCGAACGCGCCGCTGGGGTATGCCGGGGTCTTGTGCTTCACCAAGGAAGGCAAGCTGATCGGCCGCATCCGCCTGCCCGAGGTTTGCGCCAACCTCGCTTTTGGCGGGCCGAAGCGCGACCGGCTGTTCATGTGCGCCAGCACCTCGCTATTCGTCTACCAGACCACGACGCAGGGGGCCGCGCCGGGCTGATCCTTAACCCCGCCGTTGGCTGCGTTTTCGGGTGAGACGGCGAAACAGCGCGAACGCGATCCCGCCGACAAATACACCGGCGCCGATCATCGTCCCGGCCCAGGCGATGATCGCAAGGCCGGTGGGATGCGTTGCCGGGTCCATCAGTCCGATGACCACAACCGGCGCCCAGCCGATGCCGATAATCCACAGCCCGGCTTTCAGCAGGGTCGCGGGCCGCAATTCCATGAATGGCTAGGCCCCGGCGTTGCGCAGCACCCGTTGCGCGATCGACCAGCGGTGCACCTCTGACGGGCCGTCATAGATGCGGAACGGCCGCACCTCGCGGAAGATGCGGGCGACGATGGTGTCGTCGGTGATGCCAAGCCCACCCAGCACCTGCATCGAGCGGTCGACGACGCGCCAGATCGCCTCCGAGCAGATCACCTTGGCCATGCTCGATTCGTGGCGGCCGCGCTCGCCCTGGTCGAGCACCCAGGCGGTATGCCAGATCGCCAGCCGGCTGGTATGGATGTCCATCTCGTTGTCGGCGAGCATAAAGCCGACCCCCTCATGCTCGCCCAAGGGCTTGCCGAAGGCGGTGCGGCGGCGGGCGTAGTCGGTGGCGATGTCGTGCGTTCGCTTGGCCGCGCCGAGCCAGCGCATGCAATGCGTCAGGCGGGCCGGCGCGAGCCGAGCCTGGGCATAGCGGAACCCTTGCCCGACCTTGCCGAGCACCGCGCTCTCCGGCACCCGCAGTCCGTCGAGCCGGATCACCGCATGTCCGCCGGCCATGAACCCGTCGAGCGTGTCGAGCACCCGCTCGATATGGATGCCCGGCGCGTCCATCGGCGCGAGAAACATCGTCGAGCCGGCAGGGCCGAGGTCGTCGCTGTCGTTCTTCGCCATGATGATCGCGAACTTGGCGCCGACCGCGCCGGTGATCAGCCATTTCTCGCCGTCGATAATGAAATCGCCGCGGTTGCCGCCGGTGTCGCGTCGCGCCGTGGTCAGCAGCATCGACGGGTCGGATCCGGACCCGGGCGCCGGCTCGGTCATCATAAAGCACGAGCGGATGTCGCCGGCCGCGAGTGGGCGCAGGTATTCCTCCTTCTGCCGCTCCTCGGCGACCTGCTCCAACAGGTGCATGTTGGCTTCGTCGGGGGCGAAGCAGTTCATCGCGATCGGCCCCAGCGGCGAATAGCCCGCGGCCTCGAACACCACCGCCTTGCCGCGGTGGTCGAGCCCGAGCCCGCCCCACTCGGTGCCGACATGCGGCGAGGTCAGCCCGGCGCGGCGCCCGAGCGCGACCAGCTCGTGCCGGAAATCCTCCGTCGGCCCATGCGCATGCAGCCGCTTGTCGTTTTCGAGCGGGATGATCTGCTCGCGCACAAAGGTTTCGGTGCGCTGCTGCAGCTCGACCAGTTCGTCGGGTACGGTGAAATCCATCAGCGAATTCCCAGGCGTTTGCGCTCGCGGGTAGCGATGTAGAGGCCGGAGGCGATGATGATGACCGCGCCTACCCAGGTCAACGCGTCGGGGAAGTTGGCGAAGATCAGGTAGCCCAGGGTCGCCGTGCCGAGCAGCTCGACATAGCCGAGCGGCGCGATCACCGAGGCCGGCGCCACTTGGAACGCCTTGATCACCAGGAAATGCCCAAGCCCGCCGAGACAGCCGAGGCTGATCAGCATCCCCAGGTCCAAAAGGCTTTGCGGCATGACGAAGATGAACGGCTGCACCGCGGTCGTCGCCAGCGAGCCCAGCAGCGCGGCGAAGACGATCCCGTCGCCGGGTTGTCAAAGGCGGCGACGTAGCGGGTCGCGATCTGATATAGCGCATAGGCTGCCGACGAGGCCAGCAACAGCAGCACCGCCGGGTCGTGGAGCCCGGCGCCGGGCCGGATGATCAGCAGCGCGCCGACAAAGCCGACGCAGACCGCGCTCCATCGCCGCCACCCGACCTGCTCGCGCAGCAGCGGCACCGACAGCGCGGTCACGATCAGCGGCGAGGTGAAGCCGATCGCCGAGGCGGTCGCCAGCGGCACATGGCCGATCGCGAAGACGAACACCATGTTGCTCGCCAGCATCAGCGCCGAGCGGGCGATCTGCACCAGCGGCCGCCGCGTCGCGATCAGCGCCCGGCCATAGCGTGGCAGGAACACGATCAGCATGACGATGAGGTGCCCGGTGAACCGCGCCCAGACGATCTCTATGACCGGGTAGCGCGCGGTCAGCAGCTTCATCATCGCGTTCATCAGCGGGAACAGCGATACGCCGGCGCACATCAACAGGATGCCGCGCAGCGCCTCCGGCCGGCGCGCAGGTTCGGCGGACGACCCGGTTAAAAGGCTCAGAGGAAGCCGCGCATTTTCGCCGCCGTGGCGCTGGCTGCGCTCTGCATAAAGGCGAGGTCGCTGCCCGGCAGCACCAGCCGCACGCCCATCTCGATATAGCGGCGCAGCAGCGCCTCGTCGGCGATGCCGCCGACCCCGGCATGCTTGCCGTGCTTGCGGCAGGCGTCGACCACCGCCTGATAGGACGCGGCGATGCGCTCGTCAGCAAAGCCGCCGGGGATGCCCAGCTCCATCGCCAGATCGTTGGTGCCGATCAGCAGCGAGTCGATCCCCGGCACCGCGGCGATCGCATCGGCGTTCTCGATCGCCAGCGGGGTTTCGAGCATCACCACCACCATCGTCGCGGCATTGATCTCGGCGCAGGTCTCGGCGAGCGCCTTTTTCTCGTAGCCGAAATGCGGCAGGCCGCCGGCGACCGAGCGGTGTCCTTGCGGCGGATAGCGTAAGGCGGCGGCGATGGCGCGCGCCTCGTCGGGGGTGTCGACATGCGGCACGACGATGCCGAGCCCGCCGCCGTCAAGGAAGCGCGTCGCCATCCACAGCTGCCGCGCCGGGACCCGCGCCACCGGGGCGATCCCGGATCCAAGCGCGGCGACCGAGATCTGCACTGCGGTGTCGAGGTCCATGGAGTTATGTTCGAGATCGAGGAACAGCCAGTCGTAGCCGCACGCTTTCATGATTGGCGCGATGTCCACGGTGCGCGACTGCCGCAGGATGACGCCGAGCGCCATCTCTCCCGCCGTGAGCCGATCCAAAGCCGCGTTGCGCAGGGTCGCCGGCATGGTCTTTTCCCTTGTCAAATCATGTCGCGCCGATCCTAGCGGGTTCGATGCCCGGCGGAAATGCGGCGCAACCGTGCGGAAACGCGGACAATCGCAGCGCGACTGCAGTTATGATTGCGGTTGCGAATGAGTTGCTTGAATAAAAGGACAAACACCGATGCCGCCACCGCGGCCGAAACCGGCAAGCCAGCCAGTGCGCCCAGGCCATCAGAGCTCGGCGAGGCCTGCCGCTCGCTCGGCCTCGATTCGCACGGCATGCGCTGTCCGGCCTGCCCGCTCAAGGTTCTGTGCGTGACCGAGACGCGCTGGCGCGTGCCGCGGCAATCGCGGCTGCGGTATCTGGTCTGATCCTGCGAAGGCGAATTATACGGCGCTGCGCGCCAAACGAAGGCGGCTGAGCTAAAGTCCTCCCGACAAGGGAGGACGCCATGCCCGAAACCAATCGACAGGTCTTGCTGAAGCGCCGGCCGAACGGCATGCCCGTGGTGGACGATTTCGCCATCGTCGACAGCGCGCTGCCTGAGCCGGGCGAGGGCCAGGTGCTGTTGCGGGGCATCTACCTGTCGCTCGACCCCTATATGCGCGGGCGGATCAGCGGCCAGCGCTCCTATGCCAAACCCGTGGGTATCGGCGAGGTCATCGAGGGCCGTGTCGTCGGTCAGGTGGTGCGCTCGCGTCATCCCGGCTTGCGCGAGGGCGACTATGCTTTTGGCGGCTATGGCTGGCAGACCCACAGCGCCGTCGACGGCGCTGGCCTTACCAAGCTCGACCCCGCCGCAGCGCCGGTCTCGACCGCGCTCGGCATCCTCGGCATGCTGGGGCTGACCGCCTATGTCGGGCTGAAGACGATCGGCCAGCTAAAATCCGGGGAGACCGTGGTGATCTCCGCCGCCTCGGGCGCGGTCGGCGCGGTCGCGGGACAGCTCGCCAAGCGCGACGGCTGCCGCGTCGTCGGCATCGCCGGCGGCGCCCATAAATGCGCCTATGTCACAGGCGAACTCGGCTTCGACGCGTGCCTCGACCACCGCAGCCGCGATCTGGGCGCCGAGCTCGATGCGGCCTGCGCCGAGGGCATCGACGTCTATTTCGAGAATGTCGGCGGCGCGGTGCAGGCGGCGGTGTTCCCGCGCCTCAACGAATTCGGCCGGATGATCATGTGCGGGATGATCTCGGAATATAACGATGTCGAGCCGCGCCCCGGGCCGAGCCTCGTCTCGGTGGTGCGCAAGCGGCTCAAGGTGCAGGGGTTCATCGTCAGCGACAATGCCGGGCTGCGCCCCGAGTACCTAGCAATGGCGGCGCCGCTGGTGCGGGCAGGGCAGCTCAAATACCGCGAGGACATCGTCGAGGGCGTCGATAACGCCCCGGCGGCGTTTATCGGCCTGTTGCAGGGCCGAAATTTCGGCAAGCTGATCGTCAAGCTCGGCGACGACCCGACGCGTTAGGAGCGTTACAGCTCGCGGCCTGCGGAATAGTGGGCGCATCTTGGCTCACACAACAAAACTACCCCCATTGGTTAGCGGAAGGTTGATACGCGCCGCCCGCGGCCCGCGCAAACGGCGCAGCGAAACATCGCCAATTCGCGTAAATGCTGCGAGGATGCGGGCGGTCTTCAACGCTTGCGCTTATCGGAACCGGTCGTCTCAACCAACCATCTGCGGAGCCTCCATGCGACCTCACAAGACCTGGCACGACACCCATACGGAAAGAATGCCGACGGGTGCCCGTATCGCCGACCACGTCGCCAACTTTATCGGTTCGTGGCGCTTTATCATCATCCAGTCGGGCATATTCGTAATCTGGGTCATTTTCAACACGCTGTGGCTGGTCGAAGCTTGGCAGTTCGACCCGTACCCCTTCATCCTGTTCAACCTGTTCATGTCGGCCGAAGCGGCTTACGCCTCGCCGCTCATCCTGATGAGCCAGAACCGGCAGGCCGAGCGCGACCGCGAGCAGGCGCAGCACGATTACGACACCAATATTGCCGCTAAAGAAGAGATCGAGACGATCCTCAAGGAGCTTGGCCGGCTGGAATTGGACAAGTTGGACAGGATCGTCGCGCTGCTTGAGAAGAAGGCGTGAGGCGAAAAGGGCCAAATGTCTCGATTGGACCTAACTCAAAAATCGAGCGAAGAGTCCGATATATTGGAACATGACCGACGATTTGCAGCGACGTGCCGCGATCTTTTGATTATCAGATGGATGCTTGTCCTGACGCTGTTACTTGAGGTGGCGGTTTGGACCAAACTATTTCTTTGCTGATCCAGACAAAGACCTGCCCAACTCGGGTTTCCGCCACTACACGAATGACGGTATGCTGGTCGGCAAGCGACGCGGGGCATAGCGATGGATTTCGACTTTTCGCCGAAGGTTGAGGCGCTGCGGGCGCAGCTGCTCGATTTCATGAACCGGGAGGTCTACCCGGCCGAGAAAGTGTTCGAGCGTGAGCTCAACGAGGCGCCGAGCCGCTGGCAGATCCCGCCGGTGCTGGAGGCGTTAAAGAAAAAGGCCAAGGCCGAAGGGCTGTGGAACCTGTTCCTGCCCGAGTCGGAATTGGGCGCGGGCCTCACCAACCTCGAATACGCGCCGCTGTGCGAGATCATGGGCCGCTCGCCGGTCGCACCGGAAGCGTTCAACTGCTCGGCGCCCGACACCGGCAACATGGAAACGCTGGTGCGCTACGCCACGCCCGAGCAGCAGGAGCGATGGCTGAAGCCGCTGCTTGCCGGCGACATCCGCTCGGCCTTCGCAATGACCGAGCCGGCGGTGGCCTCGTCCGAGGCCACCAATAGCGAGGCGCGCATCGAGCGCGACGGCAATCAGGGCTACGTCGTCAACGCCCGCAAATGGTGGACCAGCGGCGCGATGGACCCGCGCTGTAAGATCTTCATTCTGATGGGCAAGACCGACCCCAACGCGCCGCGCCACCAGCAGCAATCGATGATCCTCATCCCGCGCGACACGCCCGGCGTCAACGTGGTGCGGCCGCTTTCGGTGTTCGGCAATGACGACGCGCCGCACGGCCATGCCGAGGTCGAGTTCAAGGACGTGCGGGTGCCGGCCGAGAACATCCTTTTGGGCGAAGGGCGGGGCTTTGAGATCGCCCAGGGCCGGCTCGGGCCGGGGCGCATTCACCACTGCATGCGGATGATCGGCGTCGCCGAGCGCTCGCTGGAGGCGATGGTGGCGCGGGTCAAGAGCCGCACCGCCTTCGGCCGGCCGCTCTCCGACCAGGGGGTGATCCGCGAATGGATCGCCGATTCGCGGATGGAGATCGAGCAGGCCCGCCTGCTGACGCTGAAGGCCGCGCACATGATGGACACGGTCGGCAACAAGGTGGCGCAGGCGGAGATCGCGATGATCAAGGTGATCGCGCCCAAGATGGTGCTCGCCGTGATCGACCGCGCGATCCAGGCGCATGGCGGCGGCGGCGTCTCAGCCGATTTCGGCCTCGCCTATGCCTGGGCCCGCTCGCGGGTGATGCGCATCGTCGACGGGCCGGACGAGGTCCACAAGCGCGCGGTCGCGCGGGTCGAATTGAGAAAATGACTTGGCGAACTGCTTTTCGGGCCGCCTTCATATTGGGGGTACTCGGCTCGACTGTCGCCTTGTTGCTCTTCGCCCTGGGATTTTCCCTGAATAAATATAATCACGGGGTTCCGTGGTGGCTTCAACAAGTTTATTTAATCATATGGCCTTTTTCTATCGGTCTTATGGGGTTGGATCGTGCAACCGCAATTGATCTCGGTACATATGTCGCCGTGGCTTTTTTAATATCGGGAAATGGTATGTTTTATGCTGTGATCTGCTTCTGGATTTGCTGCGTGGTTAAACTGGTGAGTTTCGGCAAGAGAGTCTTTGCAAGGCATAAGATCGGCAGAGCCTGATGATGCGATCTCTCGAGGAGGCCGAGCTGATCGCCGAGCGGCCGGATGAGCGTCTCGATGTGTCGCGGCTGGAGCCCTATCTGCGGGAGCGCCTGGCCGGCGCCAACGGTCCGCTGTCGGTCGCGCAATTCCATGGCGGCAAGGCCAACCTGACTTACCTGCTGCGGTTCGGGGAAGGCGAGGCCCGCCGGGAGTTCGTACTGCGCCGGCCGCCGCTGGGGCCGATCCCGCCCGGCGCGCACGACATGCGCCGCGAACACCGCGTGCTGTCGGGGCTGAGCCGGCGCTACCGGTTGGCCCCGCCAAGCCTGTTGCTGTGCGAGGACGAAAGCATCCTCGGCGCTGTCTTCATCGTCGAGGAGCGCCGGGTCGGGTTTGTCGTCCGCGACGACCTGCCGGACGAATTTGCCGGCCAGCCGGAATTGAACCGACGCATCGGCTTTGCACTGGTCGATGCCCTGGCGGACCTGCACGCGGTCGATCCCGCCGAGGTCGGGCTCGGCGATCTTGGCCGGGTCGAGGGGTTTCTCGAACGCCAGCTATCGGGGTGGACGCGGCGTTGGGAAGCCTCGCTCGGCGGCCCGGAAGAAGCCGAGTCGCGCGCCGAGATGGCGCCAGTGCTGGACTGGCTCGCCCGCTACCTGCCGCGCGAACGCGCCGGGGCGCTGCTGCACAACGACTACCGGCTCGACAATTGCCTGCTCGACACCGCCGACCCGGCGCACATCGTCGCGGTGCTCGACTGGGACATGTGCACGCAGGGCGACCCGCTCGCCGATCTCGGCTACCTGCTGAACTATTGGGTCGAGCCCGGCGACGACCCGGCATGGCGCGAGATCGCCTCGATGCCGACCTGGCGCGAGGGCTTTCCCTCCCGCGCCGAGGCGATCGCCCGCTATGGCGAGCGTACCGGCAGCGATATCGGCGACGTGCTGTGGTACCAGGTGTTCGCGGCGTTCAAGCTCGCCGTCATCATCCAGCAGATCTACATCCGCTTTGTCCGCGGCCAGACCCAGGACAGGCGCTTTGCGACCTATGCGGCGCGCGTCCTCGGCCTGGCGCGAAAGGCGCAGCGGCTGATGGGTAAAATGGACCGCGGGCGTCCCGCCCGCTTTGTGGACGGAAAGCGGGCGAGACGCCCGCGATCCATTAAGCCGCCAACCGATCGACGACGCAGCTGTTGAACGCGCCGAAAGCCAGATGGGTCAGCGAATTCTCTTTGACCCCGACCGGGATGAAGGCGGCGCGGTAGAGCTCCATCTTGCCGTCTTCGCGCGGGATTTCGCCTTCGATGCGGATCGGCTCGCGCAGATTATGCGCGTCGCCGCAGCCCTGCATGAAGACGCGCGACAGGTGCCGCGGCAGCTGTCGCACCATCGGCACGTGCGGCGTGCCCTTGGGCGGCAGGTCGAGCAGCTTGGCGAATTCCGAGCCATAGAGCAGCAGCGACGAATTCTCGACCATCGGGTCGACCGCGATGACAAAACGGTGCGACCAGTCTTCGCTGTTGATCTCGGCGAGATCGAGGGCGGCGACCGTCGGGCTTTTGCCGAGGTTCTCGCACTTCTTTTCCCAATAGCGAATGGCGCGCTCGGATTCGCGGCGCTCCTTGCCGGTCAGGACGGGTTCGACGTCCTCCGCCTTCTCGCGTGCGGTGTCCAAGGACACGACCGGCGCATCGGTAATCGACATCTGATCCCCCCAGCTCACTAAGAGATTCGAAATCTTGGTAAACGCTTATCCTTAACTTTCCGTGAAGATCGCCGGATGCGCCTTTGCTGGGGGAGACTTAGGCGCACCGATTTTCAAAGAAAGTCATTAATAACGCACAATTGTCTACGCCCTGATGTTTACGCCCTGGCGCCGAGCGCCGCAAGCCGACGTTGCGCGTCGAGCACGTTGGCCTGCCCCGTCGCCCCGGCGGGCTTCAGCACGAAGTCGAACTCGGCGGTGTAGACCGGGCCGCCGATGCCGAGCTTCGCCGCTTCCGGGGTCGGCGCCTTGTGCTCGGCAAAATCGCAGATCAGCGACTCCTTGACCGCGAATACCGCATCGCTTTCGAGATACGGGTCACGCCGGTCGAAGATATGCGTCGTCACCGCGTCGTAGCCGTCCGCCGTCACCACGAAATGGATATGCGCCGGCCGCCAGGGGTGCCGCCCGGTCGCCTTCAGCATCGCCCCGACCGGCCCGTCCGAGGGTATCGGGTAGTTGACCGGGATCACCGTGCGCAGCAGGTAGCGGCCCTCGCCGTCGGAGCGGAACTTGCCGCGCATGTGCAGATTGTCGGGGTTCGTGTCCTGCGAATCGTAAAGCCCGTTGGTCTGCGCCTGCCAGACGTCGAGCTCGGCGCCGGCGATCGGCTTGCCGGCGAGGTCGAGCACCCGGCCGCTGACCAGCGCCGGCACCCCGACCGCATCGCGATGGGCGATGTTGCCGCCGGCCGGCATCTCCGGCGCATTGAGGCGGTGGAACGGCCCGAACACGGTCGATTCGGTGGCGCCCTCGGGTTTGCGGTGGCCGATCAGGTCCACGACCATCGACACGCCGAGCGTATCCGAGAACAGGATGAATTCCTGGCGCTTGTCGCTGCACATCTTGCCGGCTTCGGTCAGGATCTCGATCGCTTGGAACCACTCGGTCTCGGTCAGCTCGACCTCCTTGACGAATGCGTGCAGGTGCTTGATCAGGCCGAGCATGATCTGGCGCAGCCGCGGGTCGGGGGTTGCCGCAAAACGCGCCAGCACCGTCGCGGTGATGTCGTCTTCCGTGGTGCTGCGGCGAACGTTGTCCTGACCGCCATTATTCGATCCAACGGGCATGCCTGCCTCCCTTTCGCGTCCGAGCTCTTTTGCGCATTGTAAAGCTGCGTAGACCTTAGAGTAATTTGCGCGCGAACGGAATCGCCGGGGGGACCGAAGCACATGGCCGAGCTCAGGGTTAAAAGCGAGATCGCCGGCTCGGTGTGGAAAATAGAGGTCGCGGTCGGCGACAAGGTCGACATGGATGACCCGCTGATCGTCCTCGAGTCGATGAAGATGGAGATTCCGCTGCTGGCGCCGCGGGCCGGCACCGTGACTGAAATCCTCGTCGCCGAGGGCGAGGCGATCGCCGAGGGCGACGTCGTCGTGGTGCTGGGGTAGTTGGAACCATCCATTCGTCAGGGAGCCGCTCAAATTAGTCGTCGCCCTTGATCACGCCGCTGCTCCGGCTCCATCATCGTGTGCTGTTTGCAAGGACAAGAGCAGGTTAGCACGGGATGAAACTGCCGTCGTTCGGGCATGACGCCCGGGTCAACACGCTGATCTGCTGCGGCCATACGCTGTCGCATTTCTACATCCTCATGCTGCCGACGATGTTCCTCGCCTGGCAGAAGGCGTTCGGCGTGTCGTTCGCCGAGCTCGGCATCTCGGTGGCGGTGATGTCGGGGACGACCGCGATCGTGCAGACCCCGATCGGCTTTCTCGTCGACCGTTTCGGCGCGCGGCGGTTCCTGATCGGAGGCACCCTGTTGATGACCCTGTCGATCTCGCTGATGGGGCTGGCGACGTCGTTCTGGCAGATCATCCCGCTGGCGATGTTGTCGGGGCTCGGCAATGCGGTGTTCCACCCGGCCGATTACGCGATCCTCAGCGGCTCGATCCACCCGTCGCGGCTTGGCCGCTCGTTCGCGATCCATACCTTTGTCGGCCATGTCGGGTTCGCCAGCGCCCCGCCGGTGACCGCGGCGCTGATCTGGCTGATCGGCTGGCGTGCAACGCTGCTCTCGGTGGGGCTGGTCGGCATCCCCGTTGCGCTGGCGATTATCTGGCAGAGCCGTATCCTCGCCGACCAGAAGCGCGCGCCGCAGGCCATGGCAGCGAGCGCGGCCGGCGGCGCGAAGATGCTGTTCTCGCCGTCGATCATGCTGTTTTTCGGATTTTTCATGGCCTCGTCGATGGCCGGCGCGGGCATTCAATCGTGGCTGATCACGGTGCTGCACAGCACCCACGGCCTGACCGTAGAGGCGGCCTCATCGGCGCTGACCGGCTTCATGGTCGGCCAGATGAGCGGCGTCCTCGTCGGCGGCTGGGTCGCCGACCGCACCGACCGCCATTTCACTTTTGTCCTGGCGCTGACCCTGGTCGGCTCGGCGCTGATGCTGTTGGTCAACCTCTTGACCCTGCCGCAGGTTGCGACGGTGGCGCTGCTGTTCCTCACCGGCCACCTGATCGGCGCCAGCCGCACCCCGCGCGACGTGATGGTCAAGGACGCCGCCCCGCCCGGGCAGATCGGCAAGGTGTTCGGCTTTGTCAGCGCGGGCCTCGCGCTCGGCGGCGCGGTCATGCCGGTGCCTTACGGCATGCTGATCGACGCCGGCCATCCCGAGCTGGTGCTGACCCTGGTCGCGGCGCTGTGGCTGGCGAGCCTGCTCTTCGCCGGCAGCGCCCGCGCCAACGCGCCGGTCGCCGCCGTGCCCGCGCCCGCGGAATAAGCCGTCTCGACGATTGCGCTTGCGCTGCCGGTGAATTAGACCCGGCAGCTCGCATGCCGGATCACTCCCCACCTTCACAGCGCGTCGCTGCCGCCGGATTGCTGGCGCTGTACCGGGAGCGGTGCGCCGCCGGCGACATTCAGCCCGACTCGGCGCAGGCCCGGGCCATAGTTCGGCTCGATCAATTGCACCAGGCGCTGTCGACATACGCGCCGCCGCCGCCGACTTGGCGCGGCTGGCTCACCCGCCTCAGCCTCGGCGAGCCCGGCAGCATGGCGCCGAAGGGCATCTATTTGTGGGGTCCGGTCGGGCGCGGCAAATCGATGCTGATGGATCTGTTTTTTGCCGCGGCGCCGCTGGCCCACAAGCGGCGGGTGCATTTTCATGGTTTCATGCTCGACGTTCATGACCGAATCGAGCGCGAGCGCCGGGCTCGCACCAGCGAGCCGGTGCCCCGGGTCGCCGCAGATCTTGCCGCGGAAGCCACGCTGTTGTGTTTCGACGAGTTCCAGGTCAACGACATCGCCGACGCGATGATCCTCGAACGCCTGTTCCGGGCGCTATTCGACGCCGGCACGGTCGTCGTCGCGACCTCGAACCGGCACCCCGACCGGCTCTACGAGAACGGGCTGCAGCGCGACCGGTTTTTGCCGTTCATCGCGCTGCTGCAAGAGCGGCTCGACATTGTCGCGCTCGACAGCGGCCGCGACTACCGCCTCGCCCGCATGATCGGCCAGCCGACTTTTTTCCATCCGCTCGGCGAGGCGTCGCACCAGGCCCTCGCCGACGCCTTCGCCGCGCTGACCGAGGATTTGCCGGCCGGTGAGGAGACGCTGACCGTGATGAAGCGGAAGTTGCATGTGCCGCGCTGCGCCGGCGACGTCGCCTGGTTCACTTTCGATGAACTCTGCGCGCAGCCACTGTCGGCGGTCGATTACCTGGCGCTGGCCGAGCGCTTCGCTGCCGTCCTGGTCGAGGGCATCCCGCGGTTGGGTCCGCAACAGCGCAACGAGGCGCAGCGGTTCCACATCCTGATCGATACGTTGTACGAGGCGCGCGCCCTCTTTCTTGCCTCGTCCGAGGTGCCGCCGCAGGAGATCTACACCGAAGGCGACGGCAGCTTCGAGTTTCAGCGCACCGTCTCGCGGTTGATGGAGATGCAGAGCGAGGACTACATCGCCAACCGCGCGCCGGAGTTGTAGACCAGTCCATTCGCGGCGCCCTGCCTTGCCCGGCTTTTGGAATCGCGCTAAACCCGGCCACATCTCGCCCAGAGGGCAGCGACGAGGATTGACATGGCACGCAACAAGATTGCGCTGATCGGCGCCGGCCAGATCGGCGGCACGCTTGCCCTTTTGGCGGGGATCAAAGAGCTCGGCGATGTCGTGCTGTTCGATATCGTCGACGGGGTGCCGCAAGGCAAGGCGCTGGACATCATCCAGGGCTCGTCGATCGAGGGCTACGACGCCAATATCACCGGCAGCAGCGACTATTCGGCGATCAAGGGCGCCGATGTGGTGATCGTCACCGCCGGCATCCCGCGCAAGCCGGGCATGAGCCGCGACGATTTGATCGGCATCAACACCAAGGTGGTCACCCAGGTCGGCGCCGCGATCAAGGAGCATTGCCCCGGCGCCTTCGTCATCACCATCACCAACCCGCTCGATGTGATGGTCTGGGTCATGCGTCAGGCCTGCGGGCTGCCGGCGAACCGGGTGGTCGGCATGGCCGGTGTCTTGGACAGCGCCCGCTTCCGCTATTTCATCGCGGAAGAGCTGGGCGTCTCGGTCGAGGACGTGACCGCCTTCGTACTCGGCGGTCACGGCGACACGATGGTGCCGCTGGTGCGCTACACCACCGTCGCCGGCATCCCGCTGCCCGACATTATCAAGATGGGCTGGACCACCCAGGCCAAGATCGACCAGATCGTCCAGCGCACCCGCGACGGCGGCGCCGAGATCGTGAATTACCTCAAGACCGGCTCGGCCTTTTACGCGCCGGCGAGCGCCGCCATTTCGATGGCCGAGGCCTATCTGCGCGACAAGAAACGGGTGCTGCCCTGCGCCGCCCAACTCGACGGGCAGTATGGGGTCCATGGCCTCTACGTCGGCGTGCCGGTGGTGATCGGCGCCGGTGGCGTCGAGAAGATCGTCGAGATTTCGCTCAACCCGGATGAGAAGGCCGCCTTCGACAAATCCTGCGCCGCAGTGCGCGAGCTGATTGACGTGGCGAAGAAGCTGCAAGCCTAATGCCATTGCGCGACGGCAGATCGTTCTC
>JBBRPG010000059.1:0-20812 GCA_038228485.1 Alphaproteobacteria bacterium | reverse complement strand
CGTTGCAGCTGCCCACCACCTGCAGACCGAAACAGCGGCCGAACAGCCATGGCGCGCTAATGTCGCCAAGCGGGAAGAAGGTCGTCACGGCGGCGATGATCCCGCTGCCCGCGCCAACCAGGAGGTACCACAGTGCTGTCGGAAATGGCATGGTTGGCTCAGCCTCGCCTTGCCGGCATTTCGAGGTTCAGCAGACGCGCCGCGTTGCCGCCGAGGATCGCGCGCCGCTCGGTATCGTCGAGAAACGGCGCGCTCTCGATAAACCCGACCGGGTCGATCTCGCCCATATCGGCAGGATAATCGGTTCCGGACCAGGATGTGATCCACCCCGTATTCTTTGACCAGGAAATCGAGCTGGTGATGCGTATAGACCAGCGCGTCAAAATAAAGCCGCTTCAGAAAGGTCGACGGCATGTGGCGCAGGCAGGTGCAGGTGTCGGGCCGCGCCGCGGCGGCATGGTCGATGCGCCCCGGATAGGCCGGCAGATAGCCGCCGCCATGCGAGGCCACCAGCTTCAAATTCGGAAAATCCTGCAACACGCCGCCGAAGATCAGGTGATGGAGCGCCACCGTCGTGTCGAGAGGGTTGCCGATAACGTTGGCAAAATAATGGTCATGAAAGCGCCGCGCCTCGGTGAACCCGTCTGAATGCATAAAGACCAAGAGGCCCAGCTCCTCGCAGCGGGCGAAAATCTTGCGGAACCGCTCGCCGGACAAATCCTCGCCGGCGACATGGGTCATGATCTCGATGCCGCGGAACCCGTGCGATTTGTGGATACGCTCGAGCTCGGCGACCGCCAGCTCGGGCGCCTGGAACGGCACCGTGCCGAGCCCGACAAAGCGGTCGGGATGCTTGGCGCAAATTTCGGCGATGAAATCGTTGATCTCGCGCGACACCGCCAGGCCGAGATCGGGGTCGGCGCCGTAATAGGTCTGGCGCGGCGCCGGCGAGATCGCCTGGATGTCGATGCCCATCAAGTCCATGTCGGCGATGCGCTGCTCGGGCGAGCGGCCCTGCTCAGCGGTGCGCACGCCGTTGGCGCGGTTTTGCGCCTGGCTTTGCGGGCTGGCCTGGGTTTCGAGATACCAGCGCGAGACCGCCTCGTTGCCCTCGACCATCTCGGCCGCTTTGTCGCTGCGCACATGGCAATGGATGTCGATCGTGTGCCACTTGCCGCGAGGGTGGGCGGGGCCGGGGAAGCGTCCGGGTATCGGCGCGCCGGGTGGGCGGCAGGTGAACAGCATCTCGGGCATCCTCCTCTGACGGCGACTATCCTACCTGCATTTTTCGGTTTGACGGCAGATGGCGCGCGTCGCCATGCTCGCTGCAATACCCCAATCGAACCCCAGGAGGAAAGCCATGCCCGTCCGTCTCGTCGTTTCGTTCAAAGCCGAGCCCGGCAAGGCCGCCGAACTGGCGCAGGCGATGAAGGCGCGCTGCGCTACCTCTGCCAAGGATGCGGGCTGCCAGCAATTCGAGGTGTTCCAGAGCGTGCTCAACCCTGAAAACTTCACGCTGCTCGAATTGTGGGACGATCAGGCTGCGCTCGACGCGCACGCCAAACTGCAGGCCGCGCGCCCGCCGGTGCCGGCCGGCCTGCGCCAAGGCGGCGGTACGCGCGAGGACTACACCTATAGCAAGACACGGTAGGGAAAGCCGTCATTGCGAGCCCCCGGGTCCGCGCTCCGCGCGGCCCGAGGACAGGCTCCGCGAAGCAATCTCGATCCGGCGCGCACTCCCGGCGAGATTGCCGCGTCGCGCTGACGCACTCCTCGCAATGACGACGCGGAACAGGAGGAATGGCGAGTGAAAGTCTCGTTCTTTGAGACCGGGCGCTACCAGACGCCGCATCCGCTGCCGGCGGAATGGCCGGCCGCGCCGGCGAATTACGACCCGGCCTCCGGCGACAAGGCCTACCAGACGATGATCGAGCGTCTCGAATACATCGAGAGCATCGGTTTCGACTGGGTCAGCCTGTCGGAGCACCATTATTCGCCGCGCATCCTCACCCCGTCGCCGATCGTGTCGGCCGCCTATGTCGCGGCGCGGATCAAAAAGCTGAAGATCGCGCTGCTCGGCCCGATCGTGCCGCAGTCGAACCCGATCCGCGTCGCCGAGGAATTGGCGATGGTCGACACCCTATCGCAGGGCCGCCTCGTCGTCGGCATGCTGCGCGGCACCACCAACGAATATCTCAGCTTCGACCTCAACCCGGCCGAGGCGCGCGCGAAGACCGACGAGGGCATGGAGCTGATCCTCAAGGCGTGGACCGAGCCGCAGCCGTTCGGCTGGCAGGGCCGGCATTTCCAGTACCGCACCGTCTCGGTCTGGCCGCGCCCGCTGCAACAGCCGATGCCGCCGACCTACGCGCTCGGCACCAGCAAGGAGAGCTGCGACTTCGCCGCGCGCAACCATTTGGGCCTCGGCGTCTCCTACGGGCCGTTCGCGGTGATGGCGAAATCGACCAACTACTACCGCGCGCAGTGCAAGGAATACGGCTGGGAGCCCGGGCCGGACCAGATCATCTACCGCGCCAACATGCTGCTCGCCGAAACCGACGCCAAGGCCGACGCGCAGATGCAGGCTCAGACCGGCGCGGCGCCGTTCCCGATGCGGCCGGCGCTGCGCGAGGCGATGCTGCAGGCCGACAAGCGCAACATCGCCGGCGAGGCGCGGCAGGCCAATGTCGGCGGGGTGCTGCCGACGACCTTTGTCGGCGGCCCGGACAGGGTCATCGACCAGATCAAGGAGTGCCGCCAGGTGGTCGGCGCCGGGGTGCTCGATTTGTCGCTGACCAGCCCCGGCTCGGGCGATCTCGACGCGCTGATGGACTCGGTCGCGCTGTTCGGCAAGACCGTGCTGCCGCACATCAAGGACATCTAGCGAAGGCGGGCGGCCTGGCAACAATCCGATCAACTCTTGGTGTGATGCAGCAACAGCGGCACGGGTCTGCTATTGTTGCCGCGCCATGTCGAAGCTGTTGGTCTTCATCGCCTTGATTATCATCCTGGCCGGTTGCGGCGACAGATCGGGGCCATGCGACGAGTCGGATCCAGTTGGCGCATGCGCAAACTCGCATGGCCATCCCTCCGAACAGCAATAAAATCGCGCCCAGCCGTCGACGCATCGACCGCCGCGCCCATCTCCATCTTCGGCATGAACTCGCGGCTGCGCCGGTCGCGGGGTTTGGCCGTCAGTTGTAAATCCATTCCTTCTCAAAGCGGGCGTAGCACTCGCGCTCGCCGGGCATCTTGACCCAGCCGGCCAACAGGCGCGGGGTCGCCAGCAGCAGCCGGTCCTTCAGATGGGTCGAGTTGTGCCCGTATTCCTCGAAGGTCGAGACCGTGATCTTCTGGTTGTGCGGGTCGTCCTGGAAGCGGCTGGCGCACAGCGCCACCGTCTCCATGTAGGCCCGGCGGTCGGCGCCGGATTTCAGGTAGGCGTGGGCAATTGCGGTGGCACGCGGCGCGTCGAGCGCCATGATCGCGTCGTCCAATTCGCGCAGCAACGCCTGCGGCGTGCGGCCCGACCCGTCGTAGCCGGCCGCCTCTTCCTCGATGATCGATTTGGTCAGCTTGTTTTCGTGCGCCACGTCGTTGATGAAGTTCGCCATCAGATAAAGGATACGCGCCTTGTAGGGGCTCTTGCTGTTGCGCATCCAGTTGTTGGCGACGTTGCAATAGTCGAACGGGTGCTGGCCGTTGGTGAATTGGCGCGCGACGGTGGTGCGCAGGATCAGCTCGGCGGCGGCGAGCTGGATGGTGTCGCCGAGGCTGCGGATCGACTTGCCGTTCTTGAGGTGGCTGGTGATCAGGTCCCAGACCTCTTCGCCGCTCGCCAGCATCATCTGCTGGATCATGTCCTCGATTTCGGCCGGGGAGAGCGGAGTCTGGTTTTTCTCCTCAAGGCTCTTGCCGGCATCCTCGAACTCGGCGGAGATCCGAACCGAGGCGGCGTCGTAGAGCGAGTAATAAAGCGGGCCGACCGCCATGTCGGGCACGCCCATATAGAAGACGCCGTGCGACTTCTCCCAGCCGATGTAATTGGCGAGGTCGGTGACGGCGCGGGCGCGGATCGCCTTGTGGCCGGTGTTGCGCGCCTTGCGGCCGATCACCGTCTCCTGCAGGTCGATGAGGCCGAGAAATTCGAGATGCTCCTGCAGCGCCGCGCGCGTGTCGGGGTCTTCGGCCAGGCCGAGGAACAGGCCATGGCAGCGCCGCGAGTCGCCGGTTATCGTCGCGATCATATAGGAATGCAGCCGTTCCTCGACCGTCCCGGCCTCGTGGATCGGCGGCGTGTCCTCCAGCCATACGGTCGGGCCGTAATCGGGCGGCGGCACCTGCACGCCCTTCATCGTCGCGTAGCGGCCGGGATATTTGAACAGCAGCTGGTTCCAGATATCGAGCCCGGCGCCGATGTACCAGACGCTCTGCAGCAGCGGCAGCAGCTTATATTTCTCGGGCAGATACGGCATCAGGTAGGTCGACGCGCGCAGGCCCAGCAGGGTGTGGTCGTTGTTGGTCAGCGCGATGTTGCCGTCCTTGATGTTGATGTGGCACGGCACGTTGACAAAGGGCGCCTCCGCCGCGGTGACGATGCTGAGCGCATCGCCGATCGACTGCCCGCTCTGGACCATCTTGAAGAACAAATCGGTTGTCTTCGGCTGGTCGCGCTCGAGGATGGCGTCGGTGAACAGGTTGAAGCTCTTGTCGGCGCTGATCTCGTTTCGGTTGAGCAACATCGCTGTTCTCCCAGGCGTCCCGGCGTTCTCGTCTTGCGAGCGTAATCCGGGTGCGGGCCGTCGTAAAGGCGTGCCGCCCGGCTTGTCTCATGCCCTGGCCGCATATCTGGCGACAGACGGCCGAGGTGTTGTAGAACCACAGCGATGACCGATTCAGCCTCCTTCCGCGAAGGCCATGTCGAGGCGGACGGGTTTCGCATCCGCTATCGCGAAGCGGGCGAAGGCCCGCCGCTGGTGCATCTGCACGGCGCCGGCGGCATGCGCCTGTCGCCGTCACACGATTTGCTGGCACAGCACTATCGGGTGATCGCCTTCGAGATGCCGGGCTTCGGCGCCTCGGCGGAGAACGCCGCCAGCCAAAACATGGCCGAGCTGGCCGCGACGATGGGCCGGGCGGCGGCGAAGCTGGGGCTCGACCGGTACAATCTGTGGGGCACCTCGTTCGGCGGCAAGGCGGCGCTGTGGCTAGCGGCGCAGACGCCGGAGACGGTCATCGCGCTGGTGCTCGAAGCGCCGGCGGCGATCCGGCCCGAGGGCGCGCGTCCGCCCGCCGGCTCGCCGCAGGAGATGGCGCGGCTGCTCTACGCGCATTCCGAGCGGCTGCCGCCGCTGCGGGCCCCCGATCCCGAAATCGTCGCCAAGACGGCGCGGCTGACCGGGCGGCTGCGCGGCCCCGACCGCGACCCGGAACTGGAAGCGCGGATGCGCGAGCTCGCCATCCCCACCCTGATCCTGTTCGGCACGCTCGACCGGGTGATCCCGCCCGAGATGGGCCGGCACTACAAGGCGCTGCTGCCCAACGGGCATCTCGTGCTGGTCTACGATTCCGGCCACGCCATCGCCACCGACCGCCCCGAGGCGTTCACCGAAGTCGTCGCCGACTTTCTCGAACGCCACGAGGCGTTCATCATCAGCCGCACCGAGACGCTGATAAACCCGTAGCTGCTGCATTCCGAGGCCGGCCTTTCGGCCGTCCCGGGATGACGTAACAGGCGTCAGTGCGGCAGCTCGTCGTCCTTGGTCTCACGGCCGATGATCATCGCGATCACGCTGAGGATCGCAAAGCAGCTCATGAACGCGGTGACGTTGTTGAAATTGCCGCCGAACGCGCCAACCAGCAGCCCGGCGACGAGCGGGCCGAAGCTGGTGATGATCCGCCCGGTGCCGTTGCAGAACGCCACCCCGGTCGAGCGGATATGGGTCGGGAACAATTCGGGGAAATAGACTGCGTGCCCCGAGAACACCCCGAACACAAAAAAGCCGAAGATCGGCAGCACCACCGGATACCACGGCTCGTAGGCCGGCAGCGCCAGGTACAGGACGAGGCCGGCGACGATCGAGCCGATGCTGTAGAACGCGATCGTCGGCCGGCGCCCGATCCAATCGGCGATAAAGCCGAACGCGGCGTAGCCGAAGATGCCGCCAAAGCTCCAGATCATCATGCCGTTGGCGACAAACGGAACCGCATTGGCGCCGCTGATGCCGTTCTTCTGCACCATCAGCGACAGAATCGTCGGCAGCCAGATGTTGGTGGTCCAGATCGCCAGCAGCGAGCCGAGCCCGAACAGCAGTCCGACGAGGGTATTGTAGCGGTTCTCCCGGGTGAACAGCTGCAGCGGGACGAACTGCATGAACTGGCGGTCGTCGGCGCCGGCCTGGCGGTTCGCGGCGACCGCGTCGCGGCGCTGCTGCACGGCGGCAAAGCGCGGCGGCTCGTTCATCCGGCCCCGGATCACGGCCAGCAGGATCGCCGGCACCACCCCGACAAAGAACACCACCCGCCAACCGAAGCCGCCAACCATGCCGTAGGCCCAGGCGCCCAGGAAGGTGCCGATCGCGCCGCCGGTCATCATGATCCCGGAGATCTTGGCCCGATAGGTGTCGCCCAAGGTCTCGGCCAGAAGCGGGATGCCGATCATCAGCTCGGCCCCCGTGCCGATCCCGGCGATGAAGCGGTAGAGGGCGAAATCCCACAGGTGGTAGGCCATGCCCTGCAGCGCGGTGAATACGCTGAAGATGAGAATGCTGAACATCAGCGCCCGCACCCGGCCGATGTAATCCGCGATGATGCCGAAGATGAACCCGCCGAAAGCCCAGCCGAGCAGCCCCGCCATCGCCAGCAAGCCGCCATATTTACCCAGTTGCGCCAGCTGCGCCGGCTCGAGCGCGCCGGTGGTGGGAAAGCCGAGCAGCTCGGTTAGGGCCGGCTTCAGCACTAGCGAGAACAGCCCGAAATCGGCCGCATCGAGGGTCCACCCCGCCCACACGACGAGGAACACCAGCCATTGATACGGGGTGATCGCCCGCCACCCGCTCAATGTCGCAGCCGCGCTGCTTTCCGCCATCTAGCCCTCCCCCAAAAGCCGGCCGTCCCTATCGCCCCGCCCACCCGGCGGAGGCGCTGGCGCCTGCTGCTTTGCACCTACTATGCAGGCCGTTTCCGGTCAAGCCGGGCGCGGGAAGACGCGGCCGCGTCGCGCGAATCGGAGCTGCCCCGCTGACGCTTCACCGGCTGTTAACCGCGATTTGCTAAACCGTGTTTGAGCTGAGGCGGCGGAGGCGGCCATGCCGGCAAGCACTTTCAACATGTGGGGCATGCTGATCCTGATGGCGCTTGGCGCCGCGATGAGCGGCGGGGTTTTTCACGGCAATATTCTCGCGTCCGTGCGAGCGGCCTATCCGTCGGAATCTGTCAAGCGCCAGGCGCTGCACCGCTGTGGCCAATTCGACGCGGAGTTCTCCCGGTTTTCCCAGCACGACCGTGAGATTTGCTACCGCTCGATTCTTCCCGCCGCCGCGCAGGCGACGACGTCCGCAACTTTTGCGAAACCGGACGCGGAGTAGCGGCGCCGGGCTTCGTCCTGCCCTCGACCGGCCGCCATTCGCGCTTGCCGTCGCTTTTCAGCAATTCATCCGCGGCCGCCGGGCCATCGCTGCCTGAGGGATAGGTGGGAATGCCGGTCTTCTCCGCAGCCCACGCGTCGAGCACCGGCTGCACGATCCGCCAGCCCTGCTCGACCATGTCGGCGCGCATGAACAACGTCGCGTCGCCGATCATCACATCGTAGAGCAGCGTCTCGTAACCGACGTTCGGCTCCTTGGGGAACCACTCGTCGTAGCGAAAATTCATCTTCACCGCGGCAAGGTCAACCACCGGTCCGCGGCGCTTCACCTCGAACTGCAGCGAGATGCTTTCATCGGGCGCGATGCTCAGCACCAGCCAGTTCGGCGGCAGGGCGTCAACCGGCGTGTCCTGGAACGGAGCGTAGGGCGCCTGCTTAAAGCGGATCGCGATTTCGGTGTTGCGTTGCGATAGGTGCTTGCCAGTGCGGACATAGAAAGGCACGCCGGCCCAGCGCCAGTTGTCGATCTCGAATTTGAGGGCGGCACAGGTCTCGGTCTGCGAGTGCGGAGCCACATCGGACTCCTCGCGGTAGGCCTTTACCTTCTTGCCCAGGACCGTGCCGGCGGCATATTGGCCGCGCGCCGCCTGCGTCGGATCGACCGCCGGCATCGCGGCGAAGACCTCAGCCTTCTTCGCGCGAATGGCGGCGGCGTCAAAGCCGACCGGCGGCTCCATCGCCACCATCGAAAGCAGCGTCAGCATGTGGTTCGGCACCATGTCGCGCAGCGCCCCGGTCGCCTCGTAGAACTTGCCGCGCTTCTCGACGCCGACCGTCTCGGCCGCGGTGATCTGCACGTGATCGATCCGGTCGCGGTTCCAGATCGGCTCGAACAGGCCGTTGGCAAAACGGAAGGCCATGATGTTCTGGACGGTTTCCTTGCCGAGAAAATGATCGATGCGGAAGATCTGGTCCTCGCCCAGCGTGCGCAGGATGGCGGCGTTAAGCTCGCGAGCTGAATCGAGGCTGTGGCCGAAGGGCTTCTCGATCACGACGCGGCGCCAGAACCGCCTCTTGCCGTTCTTGTCCTGCTCCTGATCGGTCAGCTTGGCCCGGCCGAGCTGCTCGACCACCGTGCCGAAGAAGCGGTCGGCGACGGCAAGGTAGAAGAGGACGTTGCCCCGCGTGCCGTGAGCCTTTCCGGCCTTCTTCAACGCGTCGCCGATGTCGGCGTAGAGGTCGGGCGTGGTCAGGTCGCCGCGGACATAGGACATCGTCTCGGCGAGCCGCCGCCACGCCGCCTCATCGATCTTGTCGATGTTGAACTCGGCGGCGGGGTTGCCGACAAAACTTTTCAGCATGTCGTGCAGATGGCCGCGCCAGCTCGCGGTCGTCCCCGGCGCCAAATCCACGCCGATCAGCGCGAAATTTTTCGGCAGCATCCGGGTGCGCGCGAGATTGTAGAGCGCCGGCGCCACCAGGCGCTTGGTCAGGTCGCCGTTGGCGCCGAAGATCACCATTGCGCACGGGTCGGCCGGCCGCGCCCGGCGCCGCGGCGCGACCTCGACCATCCGTACGCCCGCCGGCCGCTGAGCTGTTCGTTTGCCTGGCATCGCAATAAAACGCCGGCGAGCCGTCTTTGCTCCCGGATCGTGCCGGAATCGGGTAATAGCCGGTTTTCGGTTCCACGGTTTCGGGCATCGCGAGCGTGAAGACGATCAGCGCGACAGCAGCGGCAGCCGCCAAAGTGAGAAAGGCCGCGCTGTATCCGAAGCGGTCGACGATGACGCCGGCCGCCAGCCCGCTTAGCGAAGCGCCGATTCCCTGAACCGTGGCGATGCCGCCTTGGGCCAGATTATAGCGGCCGGTGCCGCGCATGATGTCGGCGATCACCAGCGGGGTCAGGGCGCCGAAGATCCCGGCTCCGACCCCATCCAGCAGCTGGACGCCGATCAGCCAAAAACCGTTGTCGGAGAGGGTGTAGAGCGCCGCGCGGACCGGTAAAACGGCGAACCCGACAAGGAATAGCGGCTTGCGCCCCCATTTGTCGGCCGTCCGACCGACCACCACGGCGATCGGCAGCATCACCAGCTGCGCGGCGACGATGCAGGACGACATCATCGCCGTCGCCTCTGTGGGATAGGCCGCGGCGAGCTTCTGCCCCACCAGCGGCAGCAACGCCGCATTGGCGAAGTGAAACAGCATGACGCACAGGCCGAAGACCACCAACGGCCGCGATTTGAACAGAATGCCGTAGCGGGCGGGATCGGCATGGCTTCCGGCCGCGTCGGCTTTGCCGCCCAAGTCCCTAGCCCGGCCCAATCGATAGCTTGGGAAGGAATGGACAGCACCGCAATCCCCGCCAGCACGGCGAAAACCGGCACGAGCAGGAAGACGGCGCGCTGCGAGAAAAAATAGCCGACTGCGCCCGCCACGACGGCGATGGCGACGTTACCGGCATGATCGAAGGCCGAATTTCGCCCCATGCGCCGGGCCAGGTGCTTTCGCGCGTAGAGGCCCAACGTCAATGCTGCGATCGCGGGGCCGAACACGTCGCCGACAATGGCCATCATGCTGTTGGCGATCGCTACCGGCCAAAAGCTCGGCGCCGCGAAAATAATGAGGGCGCCGGTCGCCAGCACAGCCAACGCCAGCACGATCGCTCCCCGCTTGAAGCGCGTTTCGTCGATCGCGGCGCCGATCGGCGTCTGCGCGGCGAGCCCCAGCAGACCGCCCAGCGAGGTCACCAGCCCGACCTCGGATTGGCTCCAATGCTGTTGGGTGACCAGAAAGACGTTGAGGTAAGGCCCGAGCGCGCCGCGCACGTCGGCGAGCAGAAAGTTTACCGCGTCGAGCGAGAGCGGGCTGAAACGCCCGGCTCCGCCGTGTGACCTCACAGCCACAGCCACAGCGTCCCGATCGCGAGGGTAATGATGGTCAGGGGAGCGCCGACCCGAAAATAGTCCCAGAAACCGATCGCCACGCCGCCGGCGGCCGCCTTCTGCACGACGATCAGGTTGGCGATCGAGCCCAGCACGGTGAAGTTGCCGGCCAGCGTCGATGCCATCGCGACGACCAGCCACGCGGTGTCGTGATCCTTCAGCGGCGCGACGAACGGCTTGATCATCAGCACCGCCGGCACATTGCTGACCAGGTTCGACAGCACCGCCGTGACCGCGCTGAGCACCGGAACCTTGTCCAAGCGAAGCCGCCCGATGCCGGCGATCAGGTCGGGGGTCAGCAGCGCGCGCTCGGCGCCGGCGACGATGATGAACAGGCCCGCGAACATCAGCAGCAGCGGCCAATCGACATCGGCGTAGACCCGCCCGCTTTTCATCCGGCGGGTCAGCAGCAGCAGACCGCCGACGATAATCGCGACCTTGGCCGGCGCTTGCCCGGCAAAGAACAGCGCGATCATGACCGCAGCCGCCAGCAGGGCTCGCACCGCCAGCACGCGATTGACGCGGATATCCGGTCGCGGGGCTTGCAGTCGCGCGCCGCCGGCGAATTCGGCGCGGTGAAACAGCGCGACGAGAAGCACCGTGACGACCAGCCCCGCCAGCGCCACCGGCCCCAACGCCAGGGCGAATGTGCCGTAGGGGATATGGGAAAAGCTGCCGATCATGATGTTCTGCGGGTTGCCGGTGATCGTCGCCGCCGAACCGACATTCGAAGCCATCGCCACCGCCAGCAGGTAAGGGAGCGGCCGTCGTCCCATCGCCACCGTCAATTCAAGAACCAGCGGGGCCAGCACCAGACAGATCGCGTCGTTGACCAGGAAGGCGGAAAAGATGCCTGCGGTCGCGACCACCGCGCCCAGGAGGATCACCGGGCTTCTCGCCCGCTCCATGACCCAGGCGGTGGCGACGGCGAAGAAGCCCGAGAGCCGCAGGCTGGCGACGACGATCATCACCCCGAGCAGCAGCGTGATCGTATCGAGGTCGACCGCCTTGTAGGCGTCTTCGAGCGGCAGGGCGCCCGACGCGACCATCAGGCCGGCGCCGACCAGCGCGATGCCGGCCCGGTCGATGTTCATGCCAGGCACCCGGCCGACCGCGAGCGCCAGATAGCTTCCGGCAAAGATGGTCACGGCGGCGATGCGCCGGATGTCCCCGCCCCAAGGATCGCTGGCCGGGAGCAAAGCTGGCGCCAGCGCGGCGGCGATGGCCAACGCCACCACCGCCCCTACCAGCAGGATGCTCATGGCGACCAGCCAACGGCTTTGCCAGCGGCTTTGCCAACGGCTTTGATTGAACGCGCGGCGAGGCATGGGAACGGCGCTACCGACCGAACGGCGCGGCGGGGGCCGCTGTCCGGCCGGCATCTGGCGCAGGATCAGCGCGCCGGGGGCGGCGGAGGATCGCGGTCGGGACCAGGCCTCCGCTCGGCATGCCGCCCGGGCCGGTCGCCAGGCCGGTCGCCGGGGTGGGGATGCTTCGGCGGGTCGAATGCTTCGCTGGTGCCATCGGCTCGCGTCATTGCCTGGGCGTGAATAAAGCCGTTGTCAAAACGACCCTGGATGGTGATCGTCTCGCCCGGCTTTACCAGGCCCCCGCCTTCGCCGCGCGGCCCCGTCTCTACTAGTGCGCGGCCGCTGTCGTCCTGGATGATGAACTTGTTGCCGAAGATTTCGGCGACCTGCCCCTTGACCGCGACCGGGTTGGCCTTTGTCATCTGCGCGATCGGCGCCGGCTGCAACAGCAGCACGCTGCGCGGATGGTGTTTCTCGATATAGCGGTAGGCGCCCGCGCCGCCCGCCGCACCGACGGCGAGAACAGCGACGACGATGCCGGCGGTAATCAGGCGCCGAGTGCCCGCATGCCGCCGCGGAGGCGGCGGGCGGCGCGGACGTTCTGCCTCCGGACCAGTTCCGGGCACTGCGTTGTTAGTCGTCTCGTCGGGCATAATGCTCTCCATCGGTTGAAGTCGATGGCAAGACCCTACGCCGCGGCCCCGAAACCCAGCCTGAACGAACCTGTTCAGCCTGGGTTAAGCTCGGGTCGTCTAAACGACCGGTTCTGGGAGACGGACGAGACGCATGAAGGTGCTTCTGGTAGAAGACGACCGGCTTCTCGCGCAGGAGATCGCGCAGGCCTTGCGTCACGAGAATTTCGCCGTCGACATCGCCGCCGACGGCGAGGATGGCCAGCATCTCGGCGAGACCGAAGCCTACGATGCGGCGGTGCTCGATCTCGGCCTTCCCAAAATCGCCGGCGCGGATGTCCTACGCGCCTGGCGCAAGAAGGGCCGCCACTTGCCGGTGCTGATCCTGACCGCGCGCGACGGCTGGACCGACAAGGTCGACGGCTTCAAGGCGGGGGCCGACGATTATCTGACAAAACCGGTTCGGGTCGAAGAACTCGTGCTGCGCCTGCGCGCCTTGGTACGGCGTTCGGCGGGCTACGCCGAGCCTCGCATCGTCTGCGGACCGCTCACATTCGATGCGCAGACCGGTGTGTTCGAGCTCAACGGGTTGCCGTTGCGCCTCACGGCATTGGAGTGGCGGGTGCTGGCCTGCCTCGCGCTGCGCAACAAATCGGTGGTCGAGCGGTCGGACCTGAACGAAAAAGTCTACGAAGGCGACGCCGAGGTCGATTCGAATTCCCTCGAAGTGATTATCGCCCGTCTCCGGCGCAAGATCGGTCATCAGCTGATCGAAACGGTCCGCGGGCGGGGATACCGCCTGACCTCCGGCGAGCCGTGATTTTTAGACAGGCATCGCTCAACCGACGGCTTCTGGTCGGGGCGGCGGTGTTCATCGCGCTGGCGCTTGTGGTCTCCGCCATCGTCATCGACTTTGTGCTGCATCGCTTTATCCAAGGCCAGATCGATCAGCGGCTCGATACCCAGATCGTCTTTTTGTCCTCGATGCTCGCCGCGGGGGAGGATGGCGTCGTCGCCGTCGCCGGCAATGCCGACGGGCCGCCGTTCGACCGGCCGGCGCATGGTTGGTACTGGGAGATCGTCGGGCCGAAGAATTTGCTGCGCTCGCGCTCGCTGGAGGGCGCTGGCCTGGACGTCCCGGAATTTCATCGTCCCCCGCACAAAGAGCAGCCCGCACCCGCCGAGGGCGTCGGCCCCAAGAACGAACCTCTGCATTTCAGAATTCAGCCGGCAACGATTGGGCAGACCCCAGTCACCCTCGTCGCGACGGCCCCGCGCGCAGCTGTGCGCGGTCCGCTGCGCGAGGCGATGACGACGTTGGCCGTGTCGCTCGCCGCATTGGGTCTCGCGCTGATCCTGGCCATCGTGCTGCAGGTCAGGCTCGGGCTGCGTCCCCTCGAACGGCTGCGCCAGGCCGTCGCCGATGTCAGGACCGGACGCAGCGACACAGTGCCCGCCGAACAGCCGGCGGAGATCCTGCCGCTGGTGTCCGAACTCAACGGGCTGCTCGAACAAAACGCCGCCAATCTGGAGCGGGCGCGGCGTCACGTCGCCAATCTGGCCCATGGCCTCAAGACGCCGCTGGCCACCCTCGCCATCGCCTTGTCGGAATGCGGCCGCGATGGGGCGGGTGAACTGCACTCGCAGGTGGTGTTGATGGAGCGGCGCATCCGTCATCACCTGGCGCGGGCACGCGCCGCGGCGTTGAGCGGGCCTGCGCGCGCGCACACGCCGGTCGCTCCACGCCTCTACGACATTGCCAAGGCGCTCGGCAAATTCAATGCGGACAAGCGCATTGCCCTGGCCCAGAACGTGCCGCGCGATCTCGCGGTCGCCTGCGAGCAGCAGGATTTCGACGAGATGGCTGGCAACCTGCTCGACAACGCATTCAACTGGGCCCGCAGTAAGGTCGAGGTCCACGCCCGACAGGATGAGGGGCGGACGGTCGAGATCGTGATCGAGGACGACGGGCCGGGCCTGCGGCCGGATCAAGTTCCGCAGGTTCTGCGGCCCGGCGAGCGCCTCGATGAAAGCACTCCCGGCTTTGGATTTGGCCTGCTGATCACCCGCGAGCTTGCCGAGCTCTACGGTGGAGAACTCAACCTCGATGCGTCCGCGCTAGGCGGGTTGCGGGTAATCCTGCGATTGCCCCGCGCAGCGTAAGCGGCCGCAGTTGGTTAATTCGGATGGGCCGCGGCTGGACCCCGGTTCAACCGGCTCTGAGGTGACCGTAGACCTCATAGGGCCGATGCCGAAAGCCCTCCCGCATCGTCATCATCCAAGCCGCCTCTTTACCCAGCCCCTGCACGTTGATACACGGCGGCACACGCCAACTTGGCGCCAGCCAAAGCGAACACCATGACATACGACATATCGCCGCCTGAAGAGCTGCCCGAGCCCGGATATTACTACCACTTCAAGGATGACCCGGACGGGCGGGTGAATAACTACGCCTATTACATTTACGGTGTCGGCCACCACACCGAAAGTGACTGCCGGCCCGAAGATGCCTTCATGCAAGTATATCGGCCGTTATACGAGGAGGCGTATGCCTACCGGAACGGCGGGCTGTTCGATCTGCGCCCCTTGCGTATGTTCTATCAGCCGGCCCATTGGGAGGGCAAAGAGGTGCCCCGGTTCATAAGGATCATCGACCCGGACGTGATCGCACAACTACAAGCAATCAAGGCCCGCATGTACCCAGATTTCTAACGGCGGTTGCGACAATTCGTCAGATTGACACGAAATCGGCCTCGGGCCAAAATTCGGGCATCTTCGGAACCAACATGGTACCAACCGCGCACGTAGCGCGAACATCGCGCCTTTCCGACAAAATTCAAAATACGAATTGGTCCGGCACCCACCCCTCTGGAGAGGTGGCGCTGCTGATGAATGGCCTGCAGCTCGACGGACGGAGCCGTTTACCCCGGCCCGACAGGCCAGTATCCTACGGGCTCCACAGGCCAATGTGGCCCTTGTCCAAAGTGAGCCAAACGCCAAGAAACCAAAATCTAACTATTTGAATTTCCGATAAGTCCCCGTAGCTCAGCCGGATAGAGCATCAGTTTCCTAAACTGGGGGTCGCGTGTTCGAGTCACGCCGGGGACGCCACTAAATCAAAGACTTAGAGAAACGACGGAACAGCTAATCGACCTCTAGGCTAACCCTTGGCTAACAAATCCGCATAGCAGGGTTCGCAAAAGTTCCCAGGCCTCGTCCTCACCCGAGGGGGTTCAGCCCTAAAGGCAAAAACGCAACCAGGAGAGCAACATGGCTAACGTCTACATTGAGGCGCGCCCAAAAGGCCGGCCCGAGGCAACCCCCATCGACGATTATGTGGTGGAGGACCATGCGGACCACGTCCTGGGCAGCTTCAAAACCCAGCGTGAAGCCATCGATTGGGCGAAACAGCAGGGCCACTCACCGCTTGTCGCTCGCGTTCGGCACCTCAACGATAAGAAGAGGCCCGATCACTGGCGGTCGGCTGACTGAACGTCGGCCAGGACATCGGCAAAAAGAAGCCCGGCGCGCGGGATAGCGGCCGGGCAGGTTGTCCTTGCGGAGATGGGCGTAAGCCAGGGGACCAGCCTGCACCCTCGCTCCGCCAGCATCTTAACGCTAAGACGATGGGCATGAAAACCCCGCCCGCCGGTGAGCGAGCATCAGGCGCTGACAAGACTGAGCCCGACGCGCCGGGGGGCAGCGCCGGGCTCGCTTCCTGTGGGGGAAGCGGCGCGCATGTGGTGGGGAACCGTTCGCGCCGTCTATAGATTAACTGCGCGGCGTTCGGACGCAAACAAATTGATGATTAATCGACTCAAGCGCGAAATACCGCGCTCGGCGGCAAGAAGGGTGCGGGCTTGCGATCCTTACCTTTTATGTCAACCTCCCGGCCTGCCTTTAAGGCCGGAACCCTCCGCGCCTGTCGAGGATCGCTTGGTACGCCCGGCCGGCCCGCACGGCCGCCAGGATGGAGCGGGGGCAACACTTTGATTTACTCGTTCTCGCCGCCAATTGGCAAGCTATAGCCGAAAGCGTCCCCGCCCACCGGTCAGGGCGAGCGGGGCCTCTTGCCGTCCGTTACCGCGAGGCGTGACGCGCTTTGATCGCCTCGCCGCGCTCCGTCTTGGCCTCGGCTGGAGCGATCCTGTTGAGCGCCTCGGCTAATTTGGCCTCGGTCCGGTCGACGCGGCAAATCTGCTCCACGTCCAAAAGCGGCGGCGAAAGCAAAGCCGGGCCGATCAGCTCAGCCCCACGCGTTGTCAAAGCCCCTCAGCAAAGAAGCGCAGCTCAGGGCATTGCGCGAAGCGCCGCCGTAAAGGTCGTTCGCCGGCTCTCGGTTGCGATCTCATCGTGAAGAGGTGATGAGGACACGCCGATCGCCGTAGGCATGTAAGTCGCGAGCCGGCCCCGCTATGCTGCCGTCTATGAACCGGCGCCATTTAATCACGCTGCTGGGCGGCGCTGCGATCGCCCCACCGCTTGCTGCCCGCGCGCAGCAGAAAGCGATGCCGAAACGCCTCGGCATCCTCCAGGGCACTACGCGCGAAGGCGCCGAAAAACTCTCGGACGAGCCGTTCCTGTCAGAACTCGCGAAACTTGGATATGTCGAGGGGCGGAACCTAACCGTCGAGCGCCGCTACGGCGAAGGCAAACTTGATCGCCTACCCGCATTGGCCGCCGAGATCATAGCCTTCCGGCCGGACCTAATCTTCGCGCCGCCAGCGCCCGCTGCCGCAGCCGCAAAAGCACTTACCACAACGATCCCGATCGTATTCTGCTTCGTCAATGAACCGGTGGTGCTGGGCTTGGTGCAAAGCCTTGCGCGTCCCGGCGGCAATCTCACCGGGATGTCGAATTCCAGCGTCGAAATCGCAGGCAAGCGCGTCGAATTGCTAAAGGAACTGGTACCGGGATTGACGCGGCTCACTGCCTGGCACAACCCGGAAGCACTGAACGTGGATGCCGTCGAGCTAAAGGCGGTCGAAATGGCCGCGGCACGCTTGGACATGCAATTCCTGGCGATCAAGGCACATACGCCGGCGGAATACGAGGCCGCCGCTGCGGCCTCGCGCGATTGGGGCGCGCATGCGGTGTATCTCAACTCAAATCCCGCTGCCTTCGCAAACCGCAGCCAGATTATTAACCTGATGGCGGCGTCCAAAATGCCAGCAATGTACTATAATTCCGGCTTTGTCGCGGACGGGGGGTTGATCACGTATGCCGCCAATTTCCCCGATCTTGCGCGGCGGTCTGCCGCCTATGCGGCCAAGATTTTTCACGGCTCCCACCCTTCAGATTTGCCCATCGAGCAGCCGACTCGGATCGATCTGGTCATCAATATGAAAACGGCGCAGACGCTTGGTCTTGTGATCCCGCAATCGCTTCTGCTGCGCGCTGCAGAGGTGATTGAGTAGGCGCAGCGCCGATCACGGGGCGGGCGCAAGAGGTCAGCCGGTTGCCGGATCGTTCTTTCGGGTACACAACGTACCGGAAGGCACAGACGAAGAACGGCTGGCGCAAGAGGGAGGAACCCAACGATGAACCACGCACATGTTGTTACTTCGGTGGGATTGATCTTCGACATCCTCGGCGCTGGGTTCCTGGCGCGAGGCCTGATCATCAGCGAGGAAATGGCTCTTCGACTTGGGCTGTCATATTTCGGCGGCGACAGCCGCGAAGAGAATCTTCGCGATCCAAGAGTGGCCGATCGCCTTGATCAGTCCCGCGATGCCAAAATTGGGCTGTCCTTCTTGGTCCTCGGGTTCGTTAATCAGTTGATCGGAACTTGGCTGTAGCTCGCCTAGGAAGCCGCTACTGGCGCGAAACGCCCGGACCCTGCGCAGCACGTCCGCAGCCGAATAGGCCATCAGGCGGGCACGAGACGGGACGAGCGAGGGCTGTTCTGCCGGCCCGATATGGCCCTTAATCGTTTGTTAGCTCCCTAGCGCTGAGATGGCGCATGAAAACCCCCATAATCGCTCTGCTTCTGAAACTTCTCCGCGATGAAACCGCCGCGACCGCAATCGAGCACGGATTTATCGCCGCCTTCGTCGCCCTCGCCACCGTGAGCGTCATGGGTACTGTCGGCACGCGCCTCAGCACGACCTTCAACACCATCTCGACCAAGCTCTAGGAAGCCGCTAGAGGCGCGAAAGCCCGTCCCGACGCAGCACGCGCACTTTATTGTGTGGGGTCCATCTGCTGCCGGTACGCGGCAGCTTTGCGTAGCAGCTTCACCTCGGCCCTCGCCGACCGCTCCAGTTGGCTCAGAAGCAGCAATCTCTCCGGTGATTGATTCGGCCGCATTTGCATTACCATCAGATTCGCTACCCGCTGCCGTGCGTTCGCCAGCTTCGGATCGTCGGCCATAGCATATTCTCCCAGGCGAGCACGCTACAGAAACGCTTGTATTCCGACTCTAGCGCAGCAAGACACGTCCGCAAACGAATAGGCCATCAGACGCGCGCCGGACGGGCTCGACGGGGTGTTGCCTGGCGAGTGCTATTCACCCGATCCTGCAGCACCTTGCCCGTCCTGAAATACGGATGGCCCTTGTCGCTCACCTGGACCACCTCGCCAGTGCGCGGATTACGGCCGATGTGGGCTTTGCGGCGCTTGATCGAGAATGCACCGAAACCACGCAGCTCGACCCGATCATCGCGCGCCAGCGCCGCCGCGATCCGACCGAAGATGATATTGACGATCGTCTCAATGTCTCGCTCATAGAGATGCGGGTTGCGCGCGAGAAGCCGTTGGACAAGTTCGGATTTTGTCATGGCGCCTCGCGGGGGCAAGGTTCGTATACAAATCTTGCTCCCGCACGGCAGCGACGGCAAGTCCGCCATGCAAATAGGCCATTAAGCGGGCGCTGGGCGGGCTATTTGACCCTTGTTAACTAACTTGTGGGATCATCACCGCTCAGACGGCCGGTGGGATCGGGTTCGCAGCCTAGGGGATCAGGCGCGCACGGCCTGCCGCAAAAGAACGGAGCGAGCCGTGGACAACACAAAGATTTTGCCGTTTGTCATAGCTTTCAAATTGGGGGGCCTCGATGATGATGGCGTGGGTCTTCAGTTGACCTACACCACAAGCAAAGAGCGTCATGAAAAGCGGCAGTGGGATACGGCGGTATTCTGCCTTTCGACTGAAATAGCCAAGTCACTCGCCACCGGCTTAGCGCGAGAAACGAGATTGCTCCCGTCTGCGCCTTCTCGCCAGAAGCGCCATTAAGGGAAGCGCGACCCATCAGGCAACCCGCTTGAAGTCAGCGACCGGCACGACCATCGCGCACGGCGGGTGCTGGTAGCAGACCTGTGTAGATTCCCACCATTTATGTTTTTCCTCTTGGTGACGACAGCAACCACGGGGGCGAGTAGACCGGCAGCGGCGGCCTAGGCTTATTCGCGAGAATGGCGCGCATCCGCGCCGCGTGTTGGCGATTGTGCTTCTCCATGCGCTCCTGCAGCGGCGTCGGTGCCGGCCGCCACCTTCCACCCCGAGGGGGCGTCGGCAACCCTAAGTCGTTATGACGGGGTAAGCGTGCCATTCAAGCTGCCTCTCGCTGAGGAATGCCGGCGCAATCGCGCAGCTGGCGCAGGCCGTATAGGCCGAGGATCGCCCCCTCTGCGCGTCCATGATGCTTTACGAGCGGCCAGTGGTGGACGGCATCGGGCATGAGCTGCGACGCCCTCGCCCTGGCGCCATCCTTCGCGGCCGGGACACCGAGCGCCTTTTTCCACACGCGGCGCAACAAACGTCATCGGAGTGCCCAACGTCGCCAGCACCCCGATCACCACGCCATACGACTTACCGAAGCTGAACGTGCTGGAAACGCCCTGCGCCGGCATTGCGCCCACGCTTTCGACGAAGGCATGACCAATGCGATCACGGCCCAGCGCAGCAGCCAGCGCATGGGCGTCAATCTCATGCTTATGCTTGCCACCACGCCGCAGGAGCAACGTCGGCATGTCGAGCACGTCAATGACTTGCCCGTTGCCGGCGTCGAGCAGCGCAACAGCGCCACCGAGCCCAGGATCAATACCGGCGAGGATCATCCGGCGGCTCCGGAAAGCGACCAGAGGATCGCCGACTTTTCAGCGACCGGAACGCGACGCCACCAGGCTTTAAATTGCGCTCGGTCAGTGTCGCTCAGCGCCCGCTCGACACGCTGGAATCGGTCGGCCAGCGCCCCGACCCGCGCGCTAGATGTTTAGTCCCGGCATTTGATGGGTTGGATCGAGGGTAAATCTGGCCGACTCTTTTGTCCAGGCTTTGCAGATGAACTCGTAGGGGGTGAGGCCTTTGAGGGTCTTGAGCCGCCTGGCGTAATTGTAGGCTTGG
>JBBRPG010000058.1:0-21262 GCA_038228485.1 Alphaproteobacteria bacterium | reverse complement strand
GATTCCGGGCGGGTGACCCCGGGCGGATGGAGCGCGGCATGGACGGGATTAAAGCCCTCGCCTTCGATACGGGCGGCACGATCCTCGATTGGCATGGCGGTCTCGTCGCTGGGCTGACCGAATACGGCGAGCATTACGGGGTCGCCCACGACTGGGATGAGTTCGCCAACGAGTATCGCCGGCGCGCGCTGCGGCGGATGCTCGGCTCCCTCGATCCGTCGTTCAACATCGACGACGTGCATCGCGAGGTGCTCGACGAGCTTGTCCGCGAGCATGCGATCGACGCTTTTTCGGACGCGAACTGCCGCGACATCGCCGGGCGCTGGCACGCGCTCGATGCGTGGCCCGATTTCGTCCCGGCCCTGCAACGGCTGCGCCGGCGCTACGTCTGCGTCTCGTTCACCATCCTCAGCCTGAGGTTGGTGATCGATGTCTCGCGCCGCAACGGCATCGATTGGGACGCCGTAATTTGCTGCGAGATGTTGCGCGTCTACAAGCCGCGGCCGGAAGCGTACCGCCGCGCCGCCGCGCTGCTGCAGCTGCCGCCGGAAAACATCTTGATGGTCGCCTGCCATAATTTCGATCTCGATGCGGCCCGCGGCGAGGGGTATCGAACCGCGTTCGTGCACCGCCCGGCGGAATGGGGCCCGGCCGGCCCGCCCGACCCGACCCCGAACCCGGCCACCGACATCGTCGTTCCCGGTTTTGCCCAGCTGGCCGAGCGGCTCGGCGCCTGACTGTTCCGATGAGCCATGACGCCACCCACTGACGCTGCGGCTCGGGCGATTGGTGCCGCTCACGCCCGAGGAGACCGAGCTCCTGCGCGAGCTGCAATCGGCCAGACCGCGGTGACCGGGCTGCCGCTGAGTTGACGGCATCGCGGATCGATCTGCGCAGTCCGGTGTTGGCCCGGACACGCACAGAAACTGCGACCGCAATATTTCGGCAAGCGTCATGCAGACCCCGAAACGTCCCAAGGACAAATCCTCGGCCAAATCAAAGGAACCGAAGGCGTCGCTGGCACCGCGGGTCGACCGTGCCGCCGGCGATCTCAACCCGTTTCTTATGGTTGTGACGATCGGGCTGCTGGTGCTGAATCTGACGCTCTATCTGGGGATGATGGCGGCGCGGCACCCCTCCGTCTGGGCAACGTCGATGCAACAAAGCGCACCGGCCGCGGAGGCCTCGGTCACGCCTGAGGATTGGCGGTCGCTTCCCGCCAAGCCCCGCTAAAAGCACGCCGAGACGGGCCGCGAGCAAGGGCGCGAGCAATCAGCCGAGCGGAATTTCCCGCAGCGCCGTGGTGTCGGCGCGGGCGCCGGCGAGGACATAGTTGGTGTCGGTGCCGGCGATGACAAAGCGGGCGCCGAGCCGGACCAATTCCCCTTGCAGCTTGACGTTGTGGCGGATGCCGCCGACGCCGAGCACGCGCCGGTGCTTCTTGCATGCCTCGGCGACCCGCTCGTAGGCGGCGCGCAGCTTCGGGTGGTCGACCTGACCGGGGATGCCGTAATCGGTGGTGAGGTCGCCTGAGCCGATCAGCAGGCAGTCGATCCCCTCGACCGCTGCGATCGCGTCAGCATTGTCGATCCCCTCGGCGGTCTCGAGCATGACGATGACCGCGGTCTCGGCGTTGAGCCGCGGATTGAGCTCGGCGAGCGGCACCGCCTGGTAGCCCAGCGCCGGACCGAGGCCCATGACCGAGCGCGCGCCGAGCGGCGGGAAGCGACAGGCCTTGACGATGGCCTCGGCCCGGGCGCGGGTGCCGACATCGGGGACGATGACGCCCTGCGCGCCGCCGTCGAGCACGCGCGCCATCCACTGCCCGTTGTCGTGGGCCGGCACCCGCACCAGCGTGGTGATGCCGATCCCGATCGCCGCGGCGCAGATCGTCGACGTGGTCTCGATCGAATAGGGCGCGTGCTGCATGTCGACATAAAGCGCGTCGTAGCCGCCCGCCTTCGCCACCATCGCGATGTCGACCGTGCGGGCGAGACGCAGGTTCATGCACAGCACCAATTCGCCCTTGGCGAATTTCTCCTTCATCGAGAGCGCGTGGTGATCCGGCATGGCGGTTCCTCCAGGATTTGGGGCGAGTTTGGCACACCGACGCAGAGGCGCAACAGCGCTGAGGCGCCTGGGGTGCAGCGTGGAAGGGGTAAGGATCGTCAATCCGTTTCGCTGACTGCTACTGCACGGCCACTTGAAATGGATTGCCGCGGGTTTGTCCGCGGTGCAAGCTCATGGCGACGTCGACGCGTCCTCAGGTTGGTAAGGGTGCCGATAGTTCGCTGCCGCTGCGCAGCCAGACCCAGTCACTAACATCGCGGAGGAAACCATGAGCGGTCACGCCCACCAGAGCCCCTCGGAAATTCGCGCCAAGCTCAGCCACCCCGTCATCGATGGCGACGGCCACTGGGTCGAGTACGACCCGGTGTTCGCCGAGCAGATGCGCAAGGTTGGCGGCGACAAGGCGGCCGACGGTTTCCTCGCCGCGATGGCCGCGACCCGCGACGCGCTGGAGCTCGGGGTCGAGGAGCGCCGCCGCCGGCGGATGGCGATGCCGGGGTTCTGGACCCGCCAGACCGGCAACACCTATGACCGCGCCACGGCCATGATGCCGCATCTGCTGTACGAGCGGCTGGACGAGATCGGCTCCGATTTCGCCATCGTCTACCCGACCGCCGGGCTGCGCCTGCCGCGCATCGTCGACGACGAGACCCGGCGCGCGGTGATCCGCGCCTACAACATTGTCTCGGCCGGCTACTTCAAGGACCTCAGCGACCGCATGACCCCGGCCGCGATCATCCCGATGCACACGCCGGAGGAGGCGATCGACGAGCTCGACTTCGTCACCAAGCAATTGGGGTCGAAGGTCGGCATGTTCGGCAGCGCGATGCCGCGCAAGGTGCCGGCGGTCGAAGGCAGCGACAAGGACACCAATCGCCTCGCGGTCTGGTACGAGGTGTTCGGCATCGACAGCCTCTACGACTACGACCCGGTGTGGGCGAAGTGCCGCGAGGTGGGGATCGCCCCGACCTTCCATTCGAGCGGCAGCAACCAGGCGCTGCGCAACTCGCCAACCAACTTCACCTACAACCATATCGGCCATTTCGCCGATGCCGGCCACGCCGCGGCCAAGGGCATCTTCCTCGGCGGCGTCACCCGGCGCTTCCCCGAGCTGCGCTTTGCGTTCCTCGAAGGAGGGGTCGGCTGGGGCTCGCAATTGTTCGGCGATTTGATCGAGCATTGGGAGCGGCGCAACGCCAAGGCGCTCGAAAACATGCGCCCGGACAAGCTCGACCGTAAGCTGCTGCTGGAGCTGGTCGAGAAGTACGGCTACGAGGAGCACGCCGCGGCGCTCAAGGCGCGCGACGGCTGGCCCGACCCGGAGCTGCACATGACCGGCGGGGTTGCCGACCTCGACGATTTCGCCGCTTGCAAGATCACCCGCAAGGAGGACTGGGTCGACCTCTATGCGACGCCGTATTATTTCGGCTGCGAGGCGGACGACCGGATGAACGCGGTCGCGTTCGGCAAGGGCAACCCGTTCGGCGCACAGCTCAACGCGATCTACAGCTCCGACATCGGGCATTTCGACGTGATCGACATGCGCGACCCGCTGCCGGAAGCGTTCGAGCTGGTCGAGGACGGCCATATCACGCAAGACAATTTCCGCGACTTCACCTTTACCAACGCGGTGAAGCTGTGGGGCACGCAGAACCCGAACTTTTTCAAGGGCACGTCGGTGGAGAAAGAAGCCGCCGCGGTGCTCCGGGCGACGCAACAGCCAGTGATGCAGGACGCCGCGAAGTGACCCGCTTGAGCTCTGCGCCCGGCATGCCCGTGCCGGCGTGGCCGGCATAGACGAGCTTGCCGCCCGGGGCGTAGTAGCCGAGCAGCAGCGCGCCCAGATAGGGCCGAGACTCTTCCGGATCGGTCCAGCCGACGATGACGAACTCCTCGCGGTTGAGACCGGGAGCGGCAACTTCGTCCTATCCTCGCCATTCAGATGCAGGAGGTCGAACAGGCAGAAGACCAGGTTGGCGCCGCTTTGGGCTTCAGTCGCCCCCTGCATCAGGCTGAACGACGTGGTGCCATCGGAAGCACGGCGCAGGGCTCGCCGTCGAGATACTCCGCCTCGACCCCGAGCGCGGCAATGGCGCGGGCGATCGCGGGATATTTGTCGGTCCAGCCAAGGCCGGTGCGGGTCAGCAGCCGCGCGTCGCCCTTGGCGAGGCGGGCGTGCATGCGGTAGGCATCGAACTTGATTTCGTGGAGCCAGCCGGCGCCTCCGGCGCCTCTCGCACGAGCTGGGTAAGCTACGGCTTTATCCGGCGGGGCAGGGGAGCGCCTTCGCGAGGGTGCGGAAGCGCGCGCCTCAGCCAATGGATTTGAATGGTCACGCGGTTCGCGGCATTGCGCCTCGAACGGACAATCCGTGATGTTCCGCGACCTTCGCGCGCGCAGAGACGAAGACAGCGGAAGGTTGGGATGGCGCTCAGCCCTTCGAGAAAGGACTCATGTCCGAACGCCTGGCCGAATTCGAGCCGCCGGCCGCGCGGATCATGTCGATGAGAGCGCGCAAAGCGGCTGGAACCTGCCGGTGGCTTGGGTAATAGAGGAAGAGGCCCTCGAAAGACGGGGACCAGTCCTCCAGCACCCGGACGAGCTGTCCCGAGCGCAAGAACGGCTCGGCCGAAGCTTCGAGCGTATAGGCGATCCCCAGCCCGTCCACCGCCGCGCGCACGGCCAAATCAGGATCGTTGACCATCACCCTTCCGTCCACGGAGATCTTTCGCGATTTGCCGTTCCGCTCGAACGCCCATTCGTAGACGGCGCCGTCCGCACGCAGGCGATATTCCACGCAACTGTGACGGGCGAGGTCGTCGGGGGTGCGCGGCCCGCGGCGCCGCGAAGTAGGACGGCGCGCCAACCACGGCCACTTTCACCGGCCCCATCACCCGGACGATGATCATGTCGCTCGCCGCGCGGTCTTGCGGCCCGATGCCGGCGTCGAAGCCTTTCGCCACGATATCGACGGGCGCCTCGCCCAGCTGAAGCTCAAGGTGAACCTCCGGGTACGTCGATAGGAAGCGTTGCCAGACCGGTGCGATCACCGCCGCGGCCGCGGTATGGATTGCGTAGATTCGCAGCCTTCCCACGGGGCGGCTGCGCTCCTGGTTCAAGTCTTCCAGCGCGCCGGCGATCTGATCGATCGCCGGCCGCAGCCGCTCGAGCAAGCGATGGCCGGCGTCGGTCACCGCGACGCTGCGCGTCGTACGGTGCAGCAGGCGCACCCCGAGACGCTCCTCCAGCTGCCGCATCGTGTGGCTGAGCGCCGAGGGCGTGACACCGAGCCGCAATGCGGCTGCACGAAAGCTGAGATGATCGGCGACCGCGACGAACGCGGACAGATGGGCCAGGTCGCCACGATCCATTGCTGAATTCCTCTCAATACCGAATGCATCCGTATGCCGCTGTTATCTATGCCATTGGATCAACACATTGAAGCCTTGAGGGCCGCGTCCTGACCTCACAGGCACCCGATCGCGGCCGGTACAAAAGGAGTGGTCGATGGAACAAATAAGCGAACGTAGAGCCCGATCGCGGATCGGAAAGGCTGTGGGCACCGCAGCCGCCGCTTTGCTGTGCCTTGCCGCGTTCAGCCAGCCAAATCTCGCCTACGCTGAGCGGCATGGCGGGGGTGGGGGTGGAGGCCACGGCGGTGGCGGGTTCCACGGTGGTGGGTTCCATGCTGGCGCCGGTGGAGGTTTCCGCGGTGGTGGTGGCTTCCATGCTGGCGGGTTCCATGCTGGTGGCTTCCGCCCCGGATTCGGCGAGTTTCACGGAGGTGGGTTTCACGGTGCCCAGTTCCGCGGCGGATGGTATGGCGGGGTTGGATGGGGTGGGGACTATCCGTCCGACGGTTATTACGACTACGCCCAACCGTCATATTCCCAAACCTGGTATTACTGCGCCGACCCCGCCGGCTATTACCCGTACGTAACGCAGTGCACCACCGGCTGGCAGGCGGTGCTCGGCTAGTAGCGCCCGTGCGCCCTTGCGGCACAGGTCACCCCCGGTGCCCCAAGCGGCTTCGCCTTCGAGTCCTCTGGCGACCGGCAGTCCGATTGGGTTGCCGGCCGCCGCCGATCGGAGACCCGCGGTGGCGCGGATCACCGGCACGCTCCCTGCGCGGATTCACCGGGCGCCGGCGCCGCGTATCAAAAGCCGAGATGATCAACGCCCGCGACGCGCACAAGTCACCGCGACGGACTCCTGAATTTTTCTCAATACCAAGTGCAATAGATACGGGATTTTATTTGAGACGCGGGCTCTGCACATTCCTCTCGAACCCAGGATAGGGCACCCCGATCCCGCACGAGCGGGCCCGGAAGTCTCCCGATCCGGATCCACGCCGCGCCCGGTTCGCTCCCGAAAGCAACGATCGATCCAAAGCAGAAACGGACCTCCTATGCCCAATGACATGCAAGTTTTGCCGCCCCCGGCCTCGCTGCATCCCACGGCCAGACGCGGCGCCGCAAAAGAGCAGCCCGAGCGGCCGGCCGCGGCGCCCCCCGCTCCCGAGAAGCCAATGCAATCTCCGCGGCGGAGTTTGGTGCGCTGGGCGTTATTCGCGCTGCTGCCGCTCGCATTGCTCGCCGGCGGATACTGGTACGTCACCGGCGGCCAAGTGATGTCGACCGACGACGCCTATGTCGAAGCCGACAAAGTCGGCGTCTCGACCGACGTATCCGGCATCGTCAAGGAGGTCGATGTCACGGAGAACCAGCACGTCGAGGCCGGCCAGGTGCTGTACCGCCTCGACGACCTCCCGTTTCGGCTCGCGCTGGACCGCGCCAAGGCGCAGGTCGGCATGGTCGCGGACGCCCTCAACGCGCTCAAGGCGAACTACCGGGATATGCAGACGCAGATCCAGCAAGGGCAATACGACGTCGAATATTACGGCACCGAATTCCACCGTCAGCAGACCCTGCTGAGCGGCGGCGTCGCGTCTCAAGCGGCTTTCGACACGGCACGTCGGAGCCTGCAGAACGCGCAGCAGAAGCTGGCCTCGCTCAACCAGCAGCTCGCGGCGATCGCCGCCAACCTCAACGGCGATCCCGACGGCCCGGTCGAGCACAACCCCCGCTATCTCGACGCCGTGGCGCAATGCGACGAGGCGCAGCGCCAGCTTGATCATACTGTCGTCAAGGCGCCGTTCGCCGGCATCGTGACGAATGTGCCGTCGATCGCGCCCGGCAAATATCTCCAGGCCGCGACCACCGCGTTTTATCTCGTCTCCGCGGATCACGTCTGGGTCGATTCGAATCCGAAAGAGACCGAGTTGGCCAATGTGCGGCCGGGGCAGTCCGTGACGGTGACGGTGGACACCTATCCGGGCACGGAATGGCACGGCGCCGTCGAAAGCATCAGCCCGGCAGCGGCGCAGGAGTTCGCGCTGCTGCCCGCGCAGAACACCAGCGGCAATTGGGTGAAGGTCGTGCAGCGCATCCCGATGCGCGTGCGTCTCGACACCAGCGATCCGAACCTGCCGCCGTTGCGGGCCGGCATGAGCGTCGGGGTCGATGTCGATACCGGACATGCGCGGGGCTTGCCGCACTTCGTGGCTGCGCTGTTCGGCGGCGCTCCGCGGAGGGCGTGATGCCGGAGGGCGTGATGCCTGCGAAGCACGCAGCAGATCGCGGCAATCGCACGGCGATCACCGTCTGCGTCATCCTCGCCACCCTGATGCAGGCGCTCGACACCACCATCGCCAACGTGGCGCTGCCGTACATGCAGGGCAGCGTCTCGGCGAGCCAGGACCAGATCGCCTGGGTGCTGACCTCGTATATCGTCGCCGCCGCGATCATGACGCCGCCGACCGGGTATCTCGCCCGGCGGTTCGGGCTCAAGCGCCTTTTCCTCGTTTCCGTCGCCGGCTTCACCGTCGCCTCGATGCTGTGCGGCATGGCCCAGTCCCTGGTCGAGATCGTGCTCTTCCGGGTCTTGCAGGGCCTGTTCGGGGCGGCGCTCGTCCCGCTGTCGCAAACCGTGCTGCTCAACATCAATCCGAAGGAGCGGCAGGGCTCCGCCATGGCGATGTGGGGCGTCGCGGTGATGGCCGGCCCCGTTCTCGGGCCCGTACTCGGCGGCTGGCTGACCGAGGCCTACAGTTGGCGCTATGTCTTCTACATCAACCTGCCGGTCGGCATGCTCGCCTTCCTCGGCATGACCATTTTTCTGAAGGAGACGTCGGGGGATACCGAGACAAAGCTGGATTGGTTCGGCTTCGGTACCTTGAGTCTGGCGATTGGCGCGCTCCAGGTCATGCTCGACCGCGGCGAAGAACTCGACTGGTTCGGCTCCGGCGAGATCGTCGTCGAGGCCATCGTCGCTACCTCGGCGCTCTATTTTGTTCCTCGTCCATACCTTCACCACGCGCAAGCCCTTCGTGAACCCGATGCTGTTCCGCGATCGCAATTTCGCGGCCGGCACGCTTTTCGTCGCGATCGTGGGTCTGACCTATTTCGCCTCGCTGGCGCTGCAGCCGCCCTATCTTCAGAACCTGATGAACTACCCGATCGTCAGCGCGGGCCTCGTGATGGGGCCTCGGGGGGTCGGCACGATGGCCGCCATGCTGGTCGTCGGCAAGCTGATCGGCCGGGTCGATACGCGGTTCCTTCTCGGCACCGGGCTGGGGCTCTCGGCCTGGTCGTTCTATTTGATGACGGGATGGACGCCGGACATTTCGCAGACGACCATCATCCTCACCGGGGTGATGCAGGGCATCGGTCTCGGTTTTCTCTTTGTGCCGCTCAGCGTCGTGACGCTGTCGACGCTGCCGTCCGAGCTGCGGGCGGAAGGCACCGGCCTCTTCAGCCTGGCGCGCAACATCGGCTCCAGCATCGGCATCTCGGTGGTGAACGCGCTGCTGATACGGAACACGCAGGTGAACCACGCCGACATCGCGCAGCACGTCACGGCCGTCAACCGGGTGTTCCAGGAGCCGACGATCGCGCAGTTCTGGGACCCCGTCACCGCTGCCGGACGCGCCGCGCTCGACGCGGTGGTCACTCGGCAGGCCCAGATCATCGCCTATATCGACGATTACAAGCTGTTGATGATCGCGACGCTCCTCGTGATCCCGCTGCTCATCGTCTTCAAGCGGGCGTCCCCCGACGGTGCCGCCGAGGGTCATGCCGGCGGGATGGAATTATGACCGGCCGCGCAGTCCCGGCCGCGGCGCCGGCTCGGCCCCTCTGCGACGAGCCGACGCTCGATCAGCTCTTGGCCGAGCCGATCGTGCAGCAGCTGATGCGGCGCGACCAGACCGACGAGGCAACCATCCGCCATCTGCTGCAAGAGACCGCGGCCGCCCGGCCGGTAGTGCGGGCCAAAGACTATCTCAACGGCGGCAGATGAGCCCCACTGGCTGCTGCACGAGACGGCTCGGCTGCGGTGCAGTCGCTACAATAAAGAGGTGCGCGCCCAGCTCCCGGCATGAACCCGCGCACGATGCACCGTTCTCGTCTATCTCGCCCAGCACGAGGGGGTCAACCAGGCTGCACTCGCCAAAATTCTCGACGTCCCGCCGGTAACATTCATTTGCCTGCTCGACCGGCCACTTGGCTACGCCCCACCGCTTCTGTCCGAAAGAGCCTGGTCCGGCGCGGCCGCCAATGGTGCGATAGCAGCAGCGCTACGGCAACGACGCCTCGCCGGACGCCGCAACGTATCGGCAACGCTTGAAGGCGGCAACAATTCAGTGGGCTATGGCCAGCGCGGCCGGCGCTGCGTCGATCTCGCCCCGGCTGACGCGGGCGGCGGCGCTCCGCACATCGGCGGCGAGCTGCCGCGACTCCTGGGTCCAGGCGTGATCGGGACCCAGCGCCGCGGCGTGACCGGCGAGCGCGGCCTCGGCGTGAGCCAGCGAGTCGGTGGCGCGGCCGGCAATCAACAACGCGCGCGCCAGATTATAGCGGGCGCGGTGCGTATTGGGATGGGCCGGGCCGTAGCAGCCTTCCCACCGCCGCAGGGTATGCTCGCACAGCTGGAGCGCGGAGTCGGCCTCCTGTTGGCCGCGCAGCACGGACAGCAATTGCTCGACCGTCAGAACCTTGAGCGCCACCAGGCTGGTGCCCAATCGTCCGCCGTGCTGCCTCTGATGCGCCACCGCGGCGTCGATGTCGGCGGAAGTGCATAGACCTTGGCCGATCAGAATTTCACCTATGCGCATAACGCTCCCTGTTCGCTTCGCCTGCGCGACGGTCTAGCCGGCGATTTTCCGTCGCCACGTTCGATTTATCTCAAGGATTGACGCGGCTCGGACTTGTTCTCTTTACCAGTTATCGTCGACGATTATTGATGAAGGGTTATTTCAGCGTCGAATACCTACGACGCGAAGTTTTCGAGGCTATCGACGCAGCTAATGGCGCCTTCGCGGCGCCGCAGAAAGGCAGCATTGAATCGTTCGGCTTGCAACATGCGCCGCCAGGGAATTGAATACCGGCGCGCTGAGACGGAAGCTGACCGTCATGCCCGATATATGGTTTCCCCCTGGCGAACCGGCCATTCTGCGCGATGCAAAACGGCATTTAGGCGAGCAGGGGACTGACGTACCCCGTTACCGAGCGGCCGGCGAGGCACGGCCGGCGGTTGGCCATGCGCGTGCCGGCGGCTCGCGCTCCGCCCGGCCGCACCGCAACGAGCCGCGCTGGCGCGATATTCGCTGGGTCGACTTTACCAGCGACACCACCAGGGATACCGACGGCAACAATTTCCCGGCGCCCGAGCCTCGACCGCCGCAAAATTCCGCGTCCGCGCCCGCGAAGAAGCCGGCCTCAGCGGGTATCGCCCCGGTCTTGCATGGTTTCGCCGAACCGCGGCGCCGTCCCCCCGGCGATCGCCCGGACGCGATCCCGGGGCTGGCGGCCCGCTTCACCCGCTTGCCGGTGGCGGGCTTGGCCGCGCCGCGGCCCGGCGGCATCCGCTTCGCGCCAAAAGAGACCCCGGCTTCGGCGCGGATGCCGCCCGCCCTGGCGCGGCTGATGCCCCGGCCGGGGCCTGCCGCGCCTGCGGCTGCGCCATCGCCGCCTTCGCCCGCTGCTGCCGGCGTGCGGCCGGCCCCGGTTTCGCCGCCCATACCCGAAGCGTTACCAGCTGAGACATTGCCGTCCGTCGCGCCGCCACCTGCGCTCGTTGCGGCGGCTCCACAGCCGGCGCCGCCGCCGCCGGCTCAGGTGCTGCTTCCGCGCGTGGTGGCTGCACCCAAACACGCGGCGCCGTCGCCGGACCCGCCGGCCACGGTTGCCGCCCCAAGCGCCGAGTTGATTGAACTGTCTGTGGTAATGGCCCGAAAGCCGGCTCCGGCGTCGAAAGCAGGGGTTTCGCTGCAGCCGACGCCGCCACTGCGGGCTGGCGAACCGCCCCGCGCCGAACCGCCGCTAGCCGCGCCGGAGCCCGCGATCGGCGCCGAACCGGTCATTATCGCCGAGCCCTCTCCGTCCGAAGCCCAGGCCGCGCCCTTGCCGCCGCTTGGGTCGGTCTTGGCCCGACTGGCGCAGCCGGTTGCGGGCGACGCGCGGCTGCGCATGGCGTTGACGATCGGCGCCGCTGCGATCGCTATCGCGATCGTCGCCTATTACGTCGGTACGCTGTTTGCCGGGCTAATCGGCGCCACGCCCGCGACAAAAGGCGTCCCCCGGACCGGGCCGCACGCGGCCGCGAGCAGCGCGGTGCCGGCCGCGCATGCGGCGACTCCCGCCCCGCAGCCCGCGACGCCGCCTCAGCCCCCAGCAGTTCCGGCCCCACCGCCAAGCGCCGCGACCGCCCCAGCCCCCGTCCCCACTCCCCCGAGCGACCCGGCCTCGCGTGCGGCATTCTATCTGGCGCGGGCCAAGGCGGGGGATGTGGCGGCGCAGTTCGATGTCGGGGTGCTCTATGCCCGCGGCGAGGGGCTGGTGCAGGATTTCATCAGCGCCGCGTCCTGGTTTCACGCCGCGGCGGCGCAGGGCAGCATCCCGGCCGAATACAATCTCGGGGTGCTTTACGAGCGCGGCCTCGGCGTCGCACCGAGCGCGATCGAGGCGCTCAACTGGTATCGCAGCGCCGCCGACCGCAACCACGTCGGCGCCCAATACAATCTGGCCTTGGCCTATACCGAGGGACGCGGCACCGAGCAGGACATGGCCACCGCCGCGCGATGGTATCAGCGCGCCGCGCAGCAGGGCGTGGCGCCGGCGATGGTCAACCTGGCGATCCTCTACGAGCGGGGCAGCGGCGTCGACCGCTCGCTGGTCGACGCCTACGCCTGGTACAGCGCCGCCGCCGAGACGGGCGAGGCCCCGCCAAGCAGCGCGCCGCCGAGATCTACAAGCAGTTCTCCGAGCACGACAGGGCGCGCGCCGACGGCTTGGCGGCGACGATCGGCGCTACGATCCGCGCTCCGGCGCCGCCGGCCTGAACTCCGCCCGCTGAGTTAGGCCAGCCCAAGCTCCGGTGGGCCGGGCAACGTCTCCCCGGCTTCGATCCACCAACCCGGCTCCTGCGCCCGCAGCGACGCGGCGGCGCGGTGCGCTGCGTCGCTGTCCGTGAACAGCGCAAAGCAGGTGGCGCCGCTGCCGCTCATCCGGACGAGCCGCACCTGCGGCAGGCCGGCGAGGCGGTCGAGCACCGCCGCGATTTCCGGCGCCAGCGCAAGGGCCGCCGCGGTCAGGTCATTGCGGCACCGCCCGACCGCCGCGATCAACGCCGCCGGGTCCGACATCGCAAGGCTGGGCCGCTCACTCGCGGTGAACGCGCCGTGGCGCACGCGAAACACCGCGGCAGTGGGCAGCGCACGGCGCGGGTTAGCGAGCACGATGCCGAGCGGCGGCAATGCCGGCGTCGGATCGAGGATCTCGCCGATGCCGCCAACCCAAACCGGGCGCCCGGCGAGACAGGCCGGGACGTCGGCGCCCAGCGACGCGGCGATATCGCTCATGGCTTGGCCATCGGGGGGCAGACCCCACAGCGCGGCGAGGGCGCGCAGCGCCGCCGCGGCGTCGCTCGACCCGCCGCCGATGCCGGACGCCGCCGGTAGGTTCTTTTCCAAGGTCAGCGCTGCGCGCGGCGCGATCCCGTGATGCGCGGCCAAGCGGCTTGCGGCGCGCAGCACCAGATTGTCGTCACCGAGCCCGGCGAGCGCCGGCGCTTCCGGCCCGGTAACCGTCAGCGATAAGGCGTCGGCCGGCGCCGCGGTCACCCGGTCGCCGATATCGGCAAACACGACCAGGCTGTCGAGCAGGTGGTAGCCGTCGGCTCGCCGGCCGGTGAGGTGCAAATAAAGGTTGATCTTGGCCGGCGCAAAAACGGTGACGGCAACCGCGCCGGCAGGCTCGGGACTCAGCCGCCCCGCTCCTTGGCCGGGGTCGGCGCCGCGAGCCCGTCCTCCAGCTTCACCTCGATCGGCTTGACGTCGGTCTTGTCGGGGCCGAACTGCAAGGCGCGGCGCCACTGATAGCGCGCCTCGGTGAACCGTCCGGTCTGCCAATAGGCGTCGCCGAGATGGTCGTTGATCGTCGGGTCCGCCGGCACCAGCTCGATGGCGCGCTCGAGGTACTGCACCGCCCCCGCATAGTCGCCCAGGCGATAATGCGCCCACCCCAGGCTGTCGACGATATAGCCGTCCTCGGGACGCAGCTCGACCGCCTTCTCGACCATCTTCATGCCGCGGTCGAGGTTCTCGCCCTTGTCGATCCAGGAATAGCCGAGATAGTTGAGGATCAGCGGCTGCTCCGGCTTCAGCTCGAGCGCGCGCAACAAATCGGGCTCGGCGAGCGTCCACTGGCCGGCGCGCTCATAAGAGACCCCCCGGTCGTAGAACAACGTCCAGCGGTCGGGCAGGCTCTGCTCCTTGGCGCGGCGGATCGCCTCGTCATAGGCGGCGGCGGCCTCGTCGAAGCGTTTCTTGTTGCGCAGCAAATCACCCAGCTGCACGTCGGCGCTGGTCGTCTTTGGCGACTCCGCAGCCATCTCCCTGAGCTGAACGATCGCCTCGTCGCTGCGCTCCAGCGTATCGAGATTGGCGGCGACGCGCAGCCGCCCCGACCAAGAATAAGGCGAGTTGCGCGGGATCTGGTCGAGCACGGCGAGGCTCTGCTCGGGCTCGTTCTGGGCGCTCAGCACATCGGCGAGCAGCAGTTGGGCGAGGGGGAAATTGGGCTCCAGCGCCAGCGCGAACCGGTCGTAGACGAGGGCGAGATCCATCGTCTCGGTCTGGTTCAGCACGCTGGCAAGGTCGAACAGCGCTTCGGCGAGCCCGTCGCTGGCGGAGGCTATCAGCGGCTTGGGCACGCCCGGGGGCCGCGCCGCCAGCACCGACTGGGCAATTTCGCTGGCCGCATTCTGCTCGATGAACTTGTCGTAGAGCGCCTTGGCTTCCTTGGCCTTGCCGTGGCGCTCGTAGAAATTCGCGATCGCGTCGGTCAGCCGCCAGTTAAGCTGGTTGGTGAGCGCGAGCGTGGCGCTGTAATTGGCCTCGGCCTTGTCGGTCTGGCCGGCAAAATCGTAGAGCAGGCCGAGCTGGAAATCCTTGAGCTGCTTGAACCCGTTGAACTTGTCGAGCTGCTGCAGCGCGGCCTCGGCGCCGGGAAGGTCGCCGCCTGCCATCTTGGTCCAGGCCAACGCCAGCGGGCCGATAAAGCGGTGAACCCCGTCCGTCGGCAGGTCGGCGGCGTGGCGCGCCGCGCCGGCCGGGTCGTTGGCCTTGAGCCGCTCGATCAGCAGCACCAGCTGCGCCAGGGCATCGCTCGGGTCGAGCTTCAGCTCTTCGTGCGACAATGCCCGGGCACGGTCGAAATTGCCGGCGCCGACCGCCATTAGAAAGGTGCGGCTGATCAGCTCGGGCGCCTCGGGATCGTTGGTGATCGCCCGGTCGAACCATGACGCCGCGGCCGGGTAATCGCGCAGCTGCTCGGCATGCCGCCCGGCAAGATAGGTGCCGAACGGGTGGTTGTCGCTGGTCGGGGTCGGCGGTTTGGGCGGTTGCGTGCTGGCGCTCGTCGCCCCCAGCGCCGGCATCGCGCCGCAGCTGCATGCCAAAAGCGCCGCCATCAGCGGGCCGCGCCATCTTCCATCCGATTGCCGCATCGCCATCCTTACAGTTTGTCCCGTGCCCCCGCGCGTACCGTCCGCCCTTTACATGTTCGGATAATTAGGGCCGCCGCCGCCCTCGGGCACAACCCAATCGATGTTCTGCTCGGGATCCTTGATGTCGCAAGTCTTACAATGCACGCAATTCTGCGCATTGATCTGCAGCCGCTTGCCGTCGGGCGCGGCTGCGTCGTCGACGATCTCGTAGACCCCCGCCGGACAATAGCGCTGTTCGGGCGAGTCGTAGAGACGGTAATTAATTGAAATTGCCTTGTCTGGATCGCGCAATTTGAGATGCGCGGGCTGGCCTTCCTCGTGGTTGGTGAACGAGAAGGACACCGAGGTCAGCCGGTCGAAGCTGATCTTGCCGTCCGGCCGCGGATAGACGATCGGCGGCACCGTGTCCTTGCGCGCCAGCTGGTCGTAGTCGGCGTGGTTGTGCAGGGTCCACGGCGCCTTGCCGCGCAGCACATAAGTGTCGAGCGCCGAATAGGCGAGCCCCGCCCACATCCCCAGCCGAAAGCTCGGGCGGATGTTGCGTACCCGGTAAAGCTCGTCCCACACCCAGCTTGCTTTGAGCGCGGCCTCGACCGAGGCGCGTGGGTCGCCGCCCAGCCGCGCGAACACCGCCTCGGCCGCGACCATGCCGGATTTCATCGCGGTGTGGCTGCCCTTGATCTTGGGCACGTTGACAAAACCTGCGGCGCAGCCGGTCAGCGCGCCGCCGGGAAAATCGAGCCGCGGGATCGACTGGAACCCGCCCTCGTTGAGCGCCCGCGCGCCATAGGAAACCCGCCGCCCGCCTTCGAAAAAGCCGCGGATCGCCGGGTGGGTCTTGAACCGCTGGAACTCCTCGAACGGGTTCAGATAGGGGTTGTCGTAGTCGAGCCCGATGACGAACCCGACCGACACCTGCCCGCCTTCGAGGTGGTAGAGGAACGAGCCGCCATAGGTGCGCGCGTCAAGCGGCCAGCCGACCGTATGCACGACCAGCCCGGCCTGGTGTTTCGCCGGGTCGATCTCCCACAATTCCTTGATGCCGATCGCGTAGGTTTGCGGGTCGCAATCGGCGCGCAGGCGGAAGCGCTCGACCAGGGTCTTGGTCAGCGAGCCGCGGGCGCCCTCGGCGAACAGGGTCTCGCGCCCGCGCAGCTCGACCCCTTCGGTAAAGCTCGCGGTCGGCTGGCCGTCCTTGCCGACCCCCATGTCGCCGGTGGCGACGCCGCAGACCCGGCCCTCGCCGTCGTACAGCACCTCGGCGGCGGCAAAGCCGGGATAGATCTCGACCCCCAGCTCCTCGGCCTGGGTCGCCAGCCAGCGGCACAGATTGCCGAGGCTGATGATGTAGTTGCCGCGATTGTGCATCTGCGGCGGGGTCGGCAGGCGGAAGGCGTGCCGCTCGGTCAGCAGCAGAAAGCGGTCGTCGCCGGCCGGGGTGTTGAGCGGCGCGCCGCGCTCGCGCCAGTCGGGGATCAGCTCGTCGAGCGAGCGCGGCTCGAACACCGCGCCCGACAGGATGTGCGCGCCGACCTCCGAACCCTTTTCGACGACGCAGACGCCAAGCTCGCTGCCGGAAGCGGCGGCGAGCTGCTTCAGCCGGATCGCCGCGCTCAACCCCGCAGGCCCGGCGCCGACGATGACGACATCGTATTCCATCTGCTCGCGCGCCATCGTCCCCTCGGCCTCGTTCTGGCGGGCAACTATAAAGGATTGCGGAAGTTTGGACGACGGTGGTGCGTCCTTCGAGACAGCCGCTCCGCGGCTTCCTCAGGATGAGGACTTTTCTTCGGGCCATCCACAAATACCCCTCATCCTGAGGTGCTCGCGCAGCGAGCCTCGAAGGACGCAAAGCTGCGGATGCAGCCCCGGTGATCCGGGATGCCGAGTCTTCAACGCGGTGTTAGAGTCGCTCCATGCCGCCGCCCGCCGCTCCGCAACCCGCGCTCGCCCTCTTGCAATGGCAGATCGAGATGGGCGCCGACGAAGCGATCGGCCCGGAAGCGTTAAATCATCTCGCGCCGAATCGCCTGGCCCCGCCGGCGCCGACTATGCCACCGCCGGCACCCGTTGCCGCACTCCGCGCCGCGCCGCGGACCGCGACCGCGCCGCCGCGCGCCCTAACCGAGTCGGCCGCCGAGCCGGCGCAATCCGCCCGCGCCCTCGCCGCCCAGGCTACGACGATCGAGGCGCTGGCGGCGCTGGTCGCCGGGTTCGACGCCTGCCCGTTGCGGCGCACCGCCACCAACACCGTCTTCGCCGACGGCAACCCCGCCGGCCCGGTGATGATCGTCGGCGAGGCCCCGGGCGCCGACGAAGACCGGATCGGCAAACCCTTTGTCGGCCGCGCCGGCCAGCTGCTCGACCGCATGCTGGCGGCGATCGGGCTCGACCGCACCGGCGTGCAGATCACCAACGTCATCTACTGGCGCCCGCCCGGCAACCGCAAGCCGACCGCGGCCGAGATCGCCTCCTGCCTGCCCTTCGTGTTCCGCCACATCGTCCTGTCGCGGCCCCGGGTGCTGGTGCTGGCCGGCGGCACCGCGGCCACCTCGCTGCTGGATACGACCGACGGCATCACCCGGCTGCGCGGCCGCTGGTTCGACCTCGCCGTCCCCGGTCTCGACGCGCGCTTGCCGACCCTGCCGATGTTCCACCCGGCCTATCTGCTGCGCACCCCCGAACGCAAGCGCGAGGCCTGGCGCGACCTGCTCGCGCTGAAGGCCCGGCTGGATGAATTGAGCTAGGAGTTTCAAATGCCGCTCAACCACGACCGCCCGTTTTTCGCCGTCAACATTGCGCTCTTGACCGTGTCCGATACGCGCAGCGCCGCCGATGACCGCTCCGGCAACACGCTGCAAGAGCGCGCGGAGGAGGCCGGGCACAAGATCGCCGCGCGTAAAATCATCCGCGACGAGTTCAACGACATCGTCGCCCAGCTCAAAACGTGGATCGCCGACCCGCAGATCGATGTGGTGATCGCCACCGGCGGCACCGGGGTCACCGGCCGCGACGTCACCCCCGAGGCGTTCCACGCCGTCTACGAAAAGGAGATCGCCGGGTTCGGCGAGCTGTTCCGCTGGCAGAGCTATGAAAAGATCGGCACCTCGACGATCCAGAGCCGCGCCACCGCCGGGGTCGCCGGCGGCACCTACCTGTTCGCGCTGCCGGGCTCGCCCGGCGCCTGCCGCGACGCCTGGGACGGCATCCTGGTGCACCAGCTCGACAACCGCTTCCGCCCCTGCAACTTCGTCGAACTGATGCCGCGCCTGCAGGAGAAGTAGCGCTCGGCGTCGTCACCGTTCGAGTTTGCGCCACTTTACTCTGCAGCCCTTGGCCGGGCTTGACCCGGCCATCCACGTCTTATGTTCCACGTCCGCGATGAAGGCGTAGACCCCCGGGACAAGCCCGGGGGAGGGCACCAGTACCATGATTCATCGCAAGCGGATCACAACACCCTAAAACCCACGCAGCAGCCTTTGTTGGCGATACGCGGCGCCATCGTCGACATCGTCGAGCCGGGCGGCGAACCCGACCGAAACCGAGCCCGGCAAGTTCGTGAGCACATCGTCCAGCGCATGCCGGGTCGACCAGCGCACCGGGCCGAACTTCGGCGCCCGGTGGCGCGCTCCTGCCAGCCAGAACCCGCCGTCGCTCGCCGGCCCGAACACCACATCGTGCCGGCCGAGCAAAGCAAATGCCTCGGCGATGTGCGCCGCGGTAAGGCCGGGGATGTCGCTGCCGACCAGCACCACCGGGCCGGGCGGACAGCCCGCCATCGCCCGCCGCATCCGCTCGCCGAGATCGCCCCGGCCTTGCGCAGCCACAGGGTAGTTGCCGCGCCATCGCCCCGCCGCCCGGTCCGGGGTCACCGCCAGCCGCAGCCGCCAGCGCCGGTCGCGGCCAAGCCGGCGCAGGCTGCGCGCCAGCATCAGCCGCTCGAAGCGCAGCGCCGCCACCGCCCCGATGTCGCGCGCTAGCCGCCTTTTGCCGGCGCCGAGCCGCGGTAAGCGGGCGAACAAAATCAGATGCATCGCGTTGCATACTACTCCGGCGCGGGCCGGGGGGCCATTTCCGCGACGGGTCCCGGCCTTCGAGCGTGTGAAACAATCAAAAGCTTGTCATTCGGGGCGCTGCGCACCCCCGGACGCCAGGAACACAGACCGGCGATTGTATACTGTAACGCCTGCTAAAACTTTGGGACGTTCGTGTTCATAGGTTCCGGGTCTGCCCTTCAGGCATCCCGGAATGACAGTCTTTCTTTCAGAACAACTCCTTCATGCTCCTTCGCCAGGATGGATGAAAGGGGGATACGGCCTCCTATCCGTACAACCTGCCAATCCTTCGCGGCGAGACCCCGGCAAAATACAGCGCCAAGCACACGAGGTTGCGCAGCGGTCGGCGCCAATAGCCGTCGCGCCGGTAGCGTCGCGCGGAGGCCAGCATCGTCGCGTCGATGGGTTCGAGCCGCGTCCTCCCGAGACGCCGCGCCAGCTCGACATCCTCCATCAGCGGCATCGCCGCATACCCGCCGACCGCATCGTAAAGCCGGCGGTGGATCAGCAGCCCCTGATCGCCGTAGGGCAGGGCGAAATTCCGGCAGCGCCAGGCGACCAACCGCTCCAGCCGCCGCGCCGCCGGGGCCGGATCGTCCAGGGCAAAGGCGAAATACCCGGCCCGCTGCGCCGCATCGGGCGCGCTGATATAGGCCTGCACCGCCCCCTCCCACCCCGGCAGCGGCCGGCAATCGGCATGGATGAACAGCAGCCATTCGCCCGCTGCTGCGGCTGCCCCGGCGGCAAGTTGCGTGCCGCGTCCGCGTGGGACCTCGATCACCCGTGCCCCGGCCTCGCGCGCGAGCTCCGCGCTGCCGTCGCGCGACCCGCCATCGGTGACGACGATCTCGCCGATCAGCGCCGACCCGCCGAGCGCCGCCAGAGTCGGCGGCAGCTCCGCGGCGGCATCGAGCACCGGGATCACCGCGGACATCCGAAATTGTTCTTGTAATGTTCTCATCGATCGGGCATAATTGGCGCCATGGATATGCCGGCCTCCCCCATGCCGCGCAAGGGACGCGGCTCCGCCACCAACGCCAGCGGCCGCTTCGAGCGCGAGGAGCGGGTGGCGTTCGACGACGGCTGGAGCGTGCCCGGCGCCGAGCCGGAGCCGATGCCGCTCACCACCCGGCTTCAGGTCGATGCGACGCGCACGATCATCGCGCGCAACAATTCGCCCGATATCGGCTTCGACCGTTCGATCAACCCCTATCGCGGCTGCGAGCACGGCTGCATCTATTGTTTCGCGCGGCCGACCCATGCCTATCTCGGCCTGTCGCCCGGCCTCGATTTCGAAAGCCGCATTTTCTACAAGCCGCTGGCTGCGGCGCTGCGGACCGCCGAGCTCGGCAAAAAGGGCTACAGCTGCCGGCCGATCGCGATCGGCACCAACACCGATCCCTATCAGCCGGCCGAGCGCAAGCTCGGCATCATGCGCGGTATCCTCGAGGTGCTGCGCGATTTCCGCCACCCGGTGACGATCGTCACCAAGGGCGCGCTGATCCAGCGCGACATCGACATCCTCGCCGAGATGGCGGAAACGCGGCTGGCCTGCGTCACCGTGTCGATCACGACGCTCGACCGCGGTCTGGCGCGGGTGATGGAGCCGCGCGCGGCGACGCCGCAGCGCCGGCTCGAAACCATCGCCGCGCTGGCCAAGGCCGGTATCCCGACCGGCGTCTTGTCGGCGCCGATGATCCCGGCGCTCAACGACGCCGAGATGGAGGACATCCTCGCCGCGGCCCATGAGGCCGGCGCCGTCACCGCCGGCTACACCATGCTGCGCCTGCCGCTCGAGCTGAAGGCGCTGTTCAAGGAATGGCTCGAGACGCACCGGCCGAACAAGGCCGGGCACGTGCTGTCGCTGGTGGCGCAAAGCCACGGCGGCAAGCTCTACGATTCCGCCTGGTCGAAGCGCCAGGTTGGCTACGGCCCGAGGCTGTGGAAAAACGCGCCACAGGACATGGGCGACGCGCTGTGTTTCGCAGGCGTGAGGGTCGAGAAGCCTTTGGATCGACTGTCGTGCGCGGCTTGAACGAGGCGATCAGGTTCTGATTGCCGCCATCAGCGGT
>JBBRPG010000057.1:0-21406 GCA_038228485.1 Alphaproteobacteria bacterium | reverse complement strand
GGCCCTCGCCGCCTGCACCGAGTCCGAGGCGAGCCGGGTCGGCGACGGCATTTATCGCATCGACAGCCCCAGCATCGTCGGCGGCGCCGAGGGTCCCAATCGTCGGCTGGCCAACCAGCTCTGCCCGGGCGGCTACCGCGTCCTCAACAGCGAAAGCCACAAAGGCGGCGTCGACCGGGCGATCGCCGACGATTTCGGCACCACGACGATCTGGACGATCAAGTGTCTCTGACCGCCAAACGGCGCTAGCGCGGGCGCATCGTCGGAAAAGCGATGACGTCGCGGATCGACGGGCTGTCGGTCAGCAGCATGACCAGCCGGTCGATGCCCAGGCCGAGCCCGCCGCACGGCGGCAGCCCGTATTCGAGCGCGACGACATAGTCCTCGTCCAAGGGCTGGGCCTCGTCGTCGCCGGCGGCGCGAGCCTGCATCTGTGCCTCGAAACGGCGACGCTGGTCGAGCGGGTCGTTGAGCTCGGAGAAGGCGTTGGCAATCTCCCAGCCATAGACATAGCTCTCGAACCGCTCGACCAGGCGCGGATCGGCCGAATCGGCTTTGGCGAGGGGCGAGATGTCGCGCGGAAAGCCGGTGACGTGCACCGGCTGGATCAGCCGGTCCTCGACTCGCGCCGCGAAGGCGACCTCCAGCGCGTGGCCCCAGCCGGCCGCGTCGCCAAGCTCGCCGCCCAGCGAATTCGCCGCCGCGCGCGCCGCCGCTGCGTCGAGCTGCATGAAATCGATCCCGGTCGCTTCCAGCACCAGCTCGGCCATCGTGCGGCGCGGCCACGGCGCGGCGAGGTCGATCTCGGTGCCGCCATAGGATACGCGAGTGCCGCCGCAGACGCGCTCGGCGACGTGTGCGACCAGCGCCTCGGTCAGGCTCATCATCGCGGTGTAGTCGACATAGGCCTCGTAGACCTCGAGCGAGGTAAACTCGGGATTGTGGCGCGGCGACAGCCCTTCGTTGCGAAAGCAGCGGTTGATCTCGAACACCTTGTCGGAAAGGCCGCCGACGATCAGGCGCTTCAGGTGCAACTCCGGCGCGATGCGCAGGTACAAATCCATGTCGAGCGCATTGTGGTGGGTGACGAACGGCTTCGCCGAGGCGCCGCCGGGAATGGTGTGCAGTATCGGCGTCTCGACCTCGAGATAGTCCCGCTCCATGAGGAACGCGCGCATCCCGGAGATGACGCGGCTGCGGCGGCGCAGCGTCTCGCGGCTTTGCGGATTGACGATCAGGTCGACATAGCGCTGGCGGTAGCGCAGCTCGATATCGGAGAGGCCGTGGAATTTCTCGGGCAGGGGACGCAGCGCCTTGGCCAGTACGGTCAGCGCCGCGGCATTGACGGTAAGCTCGCCGCGCGGGGTGCGCCGCACCCGGCCCTCGACCCCGATCACGTCGCCGATATCGAGGAGCTTCAACAGCGCCAGCCCGGCTTCCGGCAGAAAATCTTTATGCCCGAAGATCTGGATTTTTCCCGACGCGTCGTGCAGATCGATGAACATGCCGCTGTTGCGGATCGCCAGGATGCGGCCGGCGACGCGCACCGTGTCACCGCTGTCGGCGCCGGCGGGCAACTCAGCATAGCGGGTCTCGAGCGCCGTTGCCTCGTCGCTGCGCGCAAAGCGCGCCGGATAGGGGTCGATCCCCATCCCGCGCAGCGCGTCGAGCTTGCCGAGGCGCACCGCGCGGAGCGGATCGTCCGCCTCTCTTGGGCCGTCATTCATGTCGATTCAGTCATGTCGGGTCTTGTCCTCTATTTCGCCGCGGCCGCGGATACCCGCCCAGCGCCGAGATCGACGATCGTTTCGTGGAAGCGCTTCAGCGCCCCGTGATGACCGACGCTGACGATGGTCGGATGCCAGTCGGCTTCGCGCAACAGGCGGTAAAGCACGGTCTCGCTGGCCTCGTCGACCGCCGAGGTGGCCTCATCGAGAAAGACGATCTGCGGCCGCAGCAGCAGCACCCGGGCAAAGCCCAGCCGCTGCTGCTCGCCGCCCGACAGGCGCTGCGCCCAATTGCCGTCGTCGCCGAGACGATCGATCAGGTGAGCAAGGCCGACCGCGCGCAAGGCAGCCACCATTTCGTCATGGCTCGGGTGCGCGCCGCGACCGGGATAGACCAGCGCATCGATCAGCGTACCGAGCGGCAGATACGGCCGCTGCGGCAGAAACAGCACCGACCCCTCGGCGACGCGGATGCGGCCGCGGCCGAACGGCCACAGCCCGGCGATCGCGCGCAGCAAAGTACTCTTGCCGCTGCCGGTCGGCCCGGTGATCAGCACTGGCGTCCCCGACGTCGCAGTGAGCCCGACGCCGCGCTGCAGCGCCGCACCGTCCGGCAGGTCGAGATCGAGCGCGCCGACCTCGACCCCGGCGCCGGCGCGGTCGATCGCGATTGGCTGCGGCCCTTGCTGGTCCACGGCAATCGCCGCGATCCGGCCCTGGAAGCCGGCAAGCCGGGCGACGACCGCCTCGTACTCGGCGATCGAGGTGTAACTGGTGATGATGAACGACAGCGCGTTCTGGACATGGCCGAAGGCCGAGATCACCTGCATCAACCCGCCCAGCTGGATCTTCTTGGCGAAATATTGCGGCGAGGCGACGAGGAACGGAAAGATCAGCGCAACCTGCTCGTACCCGGAGGTGAACCAAGTGAGCCGCTTGCGGCGGCGGATGATGCCCCAGAAATTCTCGACGACGCGGCGGAAGCGGCGGCCGAAGACCCCGAGCTCGTGCGCCTCGCCGCCATAGAACGCGACGCTCTCGGCGTTCTCGCGCAGCCGCACCATGCTGAAGCGGAAATCGGCCTCGAAGCGCTGCTGGTTGAACATCAGCTGCACCAGCGGATGGCCGATTTTCTGGGTTAGCCAGGTGCCGACCAACGCATAAAAGATTGCCGCGAACACCAAGTAGCCGGGGATCGTCACCGACGCATCGCCCCATAGCGGGACGACGAGGGGGCCCGACAGGGTCCACAGAATGAACATGAACGAGGCCAAGGTGACCACCGAATTCATCAGCCCCAGCGACAGCGACAGGCTCAGCGAGGTGTAGCTGTCGAGGTCATCGGCGATGCGCTGGTCGGGGTTGTCGGTCGTCGACTGGTCGAGCTGGATGCGGTAGTAAGCCTGATGACCGAGCCAGCCCTCCAGCGAGCGCTCGGTCATCCAGCGCCGCCAGCGGATGTGCAGGATCTGGCGCAGGTAGAGTTGGTACACCGCGACCACGATCCACGCCGCGGCGATGAAGCAGAACAGGCCGAGCTGATACCAGAAATTTTTCCAGTCGTATTCCTGCAGGGCGTCGTAGAAATCCTTGTTCCACAGATTGAGGCGGACGTTGATCCACACCGCGATCAGGTTCAGCGCGATGACGGCGGCCAGCAGCGCGAAGGCGCTCCATCTCTCCTCCGAGCGCCAATACGGCCAGGCGAGTTTCCAGGCCTCACGCAGAAAGCCGATCCGCATTTGTGTCGTCATGGACCTCATTCCGTCTGGCCTCTTCCTGTAGTCAAACAATGACCGGCATCGCCGATCCATATGCCGCCGGGCTGTTGACCGATCAGCCATTGGCAGGGCAGCCATTGGCAGGGCAGCCATTGACCGGGCAGCCATTGACCGGGCAGCCGCCGGCCGCCCCAGCGACGGCCAGCGACGTATTGACCGCAGCGCTTCTCGCCCGCGGCGTCTGCCGCATGCTGGAACAGCTCGGCTATGCCAGCCTCCTCGAATTCCCGCTCGCCAACGGGCGGCGCGCCGACATCCTCGCGCTCGGCCGCGGCGGCGAGCTGATTATCGTCGAGATCAAGAACTCGGTCGCGGATTTCCGCGCCGATCGCAAATGGGCCGGCTACCGCGACTTTGCCGACCGCTTTTATTTCGCCGTCGCCCGCGATTTTCCGCCGGCACTGATCCCCGAGGATTGCGGCCTCATCGTGGCAGACGGGTTTGCCGCGGCGGTGGTGCGCGAGGCCGCCGCCGGCCTGCTCGCCCCGGCGCGGCGAAAGACCCTCACCCTACGCTTTGCGCTGGCCGCGGCGACGCGGCTGCGGCGCCATCTCGACCCGCACGGCAGCAGCCTCACCGGGCTCTGAGTACGCGGCGCTCGCCAGCGCCGCGGCCAGCTCGCCGGCGGAAACGACGGCGGTGCCGATCTTGGCGCCGACAATGCCGACCGCGAGGCTGGCGAGCTCGGCAGCGTGCGGCACGGACAGCCCGGCGCCAATCCCGACCGCGAGCGCCGCCACCGCCGCGTCCTCGGTACCGCCGGGATCGTAGCCATCGACGAGCGCGAGCGGATCGACCGTGGTGCTGGTGCGCGGCTCGACCAGGATCATACCCTCGCGACCCAACAGCACGAACACCGCGCCGAGCCCGCAGCGCTCGATCAAGACCCGCGACGCGGCGACGATTTCGGCTGGGGTGGCGACCGGCATTCCCGTCGCCTCGGCCAGCTCGCGGCGGCCGGGCATCAGCACGTCGGCGCCGCGGTAGCGGATGTGGTCGCCGCCCTTGGGCTCGACCACCACCCGTGCGCCCGATTCCTGGGCCTCCCGGATGATCTCGAGCGCGACCCCGTCGGTCAGCACCCCCTTGGCATAGTCGGAAATCACCACGACATCGTGGTTGGTCACCAGCTCGCGGGCCAGCCGCAGCAAATCGTCGCGAATGTAAGGCCCAAGCGGGATCGCGCTCTCCTGGTCGGCGCGCAGCAAGTGCTGGTTCACCGCGATAAAGCGGGTCTTGACCGTCGTCTTGCGCTCTGGCTGGACCAGCACGTGGATCTGGGCGCCGTCGAGCCCGGCCAGCAGATTCTGAATCTGCCGCCCGGCATCGTCGTTGCCGACGACCGAGACAAACGACATCTGCGCGCCAAGCGCCGCCAGGTTGCGCAGGACGTTGCCGGCGCCACCGAGGCTATGCGTCTCGCTATCGATATTGAGCACGGGCACCGGTGCTTCGGGCGACAGCCGGCCGAGCTCGCCATAGACATAGCGGTCGAGCATGACATCGCCGATGCACAGTACCCGCGCCGTCCGCAGCAAATCGATGTCGAGGGCCAGCGCGTCGTCCTGGGGCATTACCGTCCGGTCATCCTGTCGGTGCGGCGCAGCATAACGTAAAGCGCGCCGGCCCCGCCATCTTGCGGCTGCGCCGTGGCGATAGCGAGCAAATGCGGCCGGAACTCGGGCTCGGCCAGCCAACGCGGCACCGCTGCCCGCAACACGCCACCGCCGCCATGGTCCCTTGGCGCACCTCGCCCGGTGATGACGAGCACGCAGCGCTTGCCGCCGGCGCGCGCGGTGCGGATGAAGCCGGCAAGCGCCCGGTGCGCCTCATCCTGGGTCATCCCGTGCAGGTCGAGCCGCGCTTCGATCGCGAGCTTGCCGCGTTTCAGCCGCAGCGCGCTTGCCTTGTCGATCCCGGCGAAGCGGTCGAGCGTCAGCGGCGGGAGGTCGTGGAACGCGGGGGGCGGCGGCGCGGCCTGCCGAGCGAGCGGTCTACCGGCCGGCATCGCACGCGTTTTCGGCGGAGCCGGACGCGGCGCCAGCGGGGCGACGTCGTGCATCGCCTGCTGCCACAGCGCCGAATCGCTCCCCTGTCTGGGCGCGGCGTCAGCCCGCTTCGGCATCGCCAATCACGATGACATGCAGCCGGCGCGGGCCGTGCGCACCCAGCTCGATACGCTGCTCGATATCGCCGGTGCGCGACGGGCCGGTGATGAAATTGACCGTGCGCGGCAGGGCCTGCGGCCCCTCGCCCGGACGCGCCCGCAGCAAATCCCAGCCGTCCTCGTAGCTTGCCACCACCTGGCCGGCGCGCAGCAGCACGATATGCGTGTCGGGCAGGAAATTGAGCGTGGTCGGGGTCTGCTCGCCCGACACCAACATCAGAGTGCCGGTCTCAGCGACCGCCGCGAGGCAGGGGGTCAGCGATACCGCATCGCCGGATTCGGCCTTGCCGCGGCGAATCTGCAGCAGCGGCCGCTCGGCCCAAGGCAGCGCGTCAAGCGCAGGATCGGGCGCCATCGCCAACTCGGCCGGCAGGTTCTCCGCGGCGAGATAGCGCGCCACCTCCTGCGGCACTTCGGTATCCGACGCGAGGCGCGTCACCGTGGTCTGCACCGCCTCGGCCATCGCGACGAAAAGATCGACCCGCGCCGCCGGGTCGAGCGCCGTTGCCCGCGCCTGCACCAAATTGCGGCGATGCGCAGCGACCCTTGCCGCCAGTTCGCCGGCCCGATCCTCGGGCAGCGCACCGCGGCCGAGCGAGCGGCGGATGGTGCCGATTATGTCGTCACGCGCGGTCATTTCCCGGTTTGCCGCTGCCGTTCGGCCCACAGGCTGTGGAAGCTGCGCCCTTCCGGCGCCGGCAGGTCGCGGACCTGGGTCCAGCCGCCGGCCGCGGGCAGGCTGCGGAAGCGGCCGCGACGGCCGCCGAGCCAGCCAAGCAGACGGCCCGCGATCTCGACCAGCTCATGGTAAAGCCCCGGCCGCTGCGCCACCCAGGCCCAGGCTTTGAGACCGCCGCGATAGACCGGCGCGACCTGGCGCTGGGCGAATTGCCGCTCGCGCCAATGCCGCATCATCTTCGGCAGCGGGATCTTGACGGGGCAGACGCTTTCGCATTTCCCGCAAAACGTCGAGGCGTTGGGCAGGTGGCCGGCCTCGCCGATGCCGACCAGCGCCGGGGTCAGCACCGCGCCCATCGGCCCGGGATAGACCCAGCCATAGGCATGGCCGCCGACCGCGGCGTAGACCGGGCAGTGGTTGAGGCAGGCAGCGCAGCGCAGGCAGCGCAGCATCTCGTGGAACTCGCCGCCGAGCATCGCCGAGCGGCCGTTGTCGACCAGCACGACATGATACTGCTCGGGCCCGTCGAGATCCCCCGGCCGGCGCGACCCGGTCGACATCGTCGTATAGGACGAGAATTCCTGGCCCGTGGCCGAACGCGCCAGCAGCCGCAGCAGGCTTGCGGCGTCCTCCAGGGTCGGCACGATCTTTTCGAGGCTGGCGACGACGATGTGAACCTTGGGCAGGGTTTGCGTCAGATCGCCGTTGCCCTCGTTGGTGACGATGATGCTGGAGCCGGTCTCGGCGATGAGGAAATTGGCCCCGGTGATGCCGACATCGGCGGCGAGGAATTGCGGGCGCAGCATGGTGCGCGCCTCGGCGCACATCATCTGCGCTTCATCGAGCGATCGGGCAGGGTCGAGCGCGGTGTGGGCGGCGCGGAAGGTCGCCTCGACCTGTTCCTTCATCAGGTGGATCGCCGGGGCGATGATATGGCTCGGCGGCTCGTGGCGCAGCTGAATGATGTATTCGCCGAGATCGGTCTCGACCGGAGTGATGCCGTGCGCGGCCAGGTGGTCGTTGAGGGCGATCTCCTCGGCGACCATGGATTTGCCCTTGGTGACGATCTTGGCATCGACCGAGCGGCAGATGGCCAGCACCGCCGCCCGCGCCTCGGCGGCGGTGCGGGCCCAATGCACGGTGCCGCCCGCCGCGGTGACGTTCTTTTCGTAAAGCTCCAGATAGAAATCGAGATGGGCGAGCGTGTGGTCCTTGATCGCCTTGCCCTGGTCGCGCAACGCCTCGAATTCGGGAAGCCGCGCGATCGCTTCAGCCCGGCGGGCCGGAAACCCGACGCGGGCGAGGCCGAGCGCGCGCTGGAGATTGGGGTCGGCGAGCCCGGCACGCGCGTTTTCGGTGAAAGAGTGGCTTGTCGGTTCCATCGCCTATGCCTTCGGCTTGCCGATCGACGGAACCGTGTCGGTCATCCCGGCCAGCACCTCGGCGACGTGGCGGGCCTCGACCGGGCTGCCGGCACGAGACAGTTTGCCGGCGATCTGCAACAGGCAGCCGAGATCGCCGGCCAGCACGCAAGCGGCGCCGGTGCCGGCGATGTCGGCGACTTTGTCCGAAACCATTTTGTCGGAAATGTCGGGATACTTGACCCCGAACGTGCCGCCGAAGCCGCAGCAGATTTCGGCCCCCGGCAATTCGCTGAGGCGCAACCCCTCGACCGTGCCGAGCAGGGTGCGCGGCTGCGCTTTGACCCCGAGCTCGCGCAGACCCGAGCAGGAATCGTGGTAGGTCACGGTCCGATCGCAAAATGCGCCGACATGCGACACGCCGCGGACATCGACCAGAAACGCCATCAGCTCATAGGTGCGCGCGGCTAGTTCCTCGGCCTGCGTCTTCATCGCCGGCTCGTCGGCAAACAGCTCGGGATAATGCGCCCGCACCATCCCGGCGCAGGAACCGGACGGCGCGACCACATAATCGTAGCCGGCGAACGCGGCGATGACCTGGCGGGCGATCGCCTTGGCGTCGTCGCGGTCGCCGGAATTGTAGGCCGGCTGGCCGCAGCAGGTCTGCGCCCGCGGCGCCTCGACGGTGCAGCCGGCATCCTCGAGCAGCTTCACCGCGGCGAAGCCGACGCTCGGCCGAAACAAATCGACGAGGCAAGTCACCAGCAGCGCCACCCGCGCCGGCTCGGCCATGATCGGAGTCTCCGTCTTTATGCCGGGCGCAACATAGACGCCGCGACGCGCGAATCAATCGGCCGGGTCAATTCGACGCCGGCGCGGATTGCGCGATGCCGGCCGCGACTGCGCGCGGCAGCAGCAGATAATAGCGGCCGAGCGCGTTCATCGCTCCGGCAGCCGTCCCGGCCGCATCGCCGCTGCCCCAGAACAGATCGCCGCGCACCGGGCCCTTGATCGCGCCGCCGGTGTCCTGGGCGATGACGAGACGGCGGGTCGCCCCGGCGATGAACCGCTCTTTCACATCAAGCCAGAGCGGTACGCCGAGCGGGATGAAATCGTGGTCGACCGCAAGGCTGCGCCGCGGGGTCAGCACCACCTTCTCGGTCCCGTAGGGGCCATCGCCGCCGACCTCCTTGAAGAAGACGAAGGATGGGTTCTCGCGCATCAGCGCAGTTCCGGCGTCGCCATGCGATTTGATCCAGCTGCGCAGCGTATCCGTCGTCAGCTGCGGCAGCGGGATCTCGCCGCGCTCGACCAGCAGGCGCCCGATGGTGACATAGGGACGGTCGTTTTTGCCGTCATAGCCGACCCGCAGGGTCGCCCCATCTGCCAAGCGGATCTGCCCCGAGCCCTGCACGCCGAGAAAATAGGCGCCCACCGGGTCGTCGACCCAGGCGAGCTCCAGCCGTTTGCCGGCGAGCGCGCCCGCCTCGATCTCGGTGCGCGAATAGGCGGTGGGATCGCCCGGGCGGCGGTAGATCGGGGTCTGGAACGGCCCCTCCTGGCGGCGCGAGCCGTTGAGCATGATCTCGAAATAGCCGGTGAACAGACCCTCGCTGTCGCCGCCAGATCCGGCGAGCAGCGGCACGAAGCCGGTCGTAAAGAAATCCTTCGCCGCGGCGTCGGTGCCGGGAAGTTTCGCCGAGGCTTCACAAACCGGGCGCCATTCGCCTACCGTGCCGAAATCGCCCGAAGCCGCGGGATCAAGCGACTGGTCGTCGGCACGCGCGGCAAATGCCTTGCACGATTTGAGAAACGCTGGGATTGCGGCAGCGACGTTATCGTCGCTCCAGCCGTCGAGTTCGCCGAAGGTGGCGGGGCGCAGGGTCAGCTTTGCGTCGGACGGGGCGCGTTCCTGGCAGGCGCATAGCGCCGCGGCGAGCACGAGACCGAGAGCAAAGAGGAAGCCAGCCCGCAATGCGGGCATCGAGGGCGTCGGTCAGCCGCTGCCGGTGGCGACCAGCAGCCAGTTCGGATCGGCCGACCGCGCCTCGCGGGCGAAGGTCCAGCAATCGGTCTTCTCAATCAGGTTTTGCGGATCGCCGTCGACCACGCTGCCGTCATGCGCACGCAACACATTGATCTGGTCGGACACCAGCTTGAGCGTCACCCGCGCCTCGCCATCATGCACGCCGGCTTCGGCAATATCGATATCCTTGAGCTTGTCGATGCGGGTTTCCAGCGTTTCGCCGGCGGTGGCGCGCTCATCGATCGCCGCGGTGAATTGCTTGAAGACCTCGTCGCTCAGCAGCGAGCGGAGCTGGGTTTTGTCGCCGCAGGCAAAGGCGGCGACGATCAGCTCGAAAGCGGAGCGGGCGCCGGTGATGAAATGCTCGGCGGTAAAGCCGGCATCGACCGCGACGATCTGCGCCAGCCCGTCGGCGACGCTGCCCGCCGGCGCGCCGGTGAGCGGAGCGGAAACCGGGGCGTTGGGCCTGGCGCCGAGCGCCACAATTTTATCGCCGGCCGGCGCCGGGCGCAGCAGGGCGTCGCGGCGGCGTTCATTGCCGGTGCGGCGGCCGAGCACGCTGCGCAGGCGCAACACCAGAAAGAAGGCGACCATCCCGAACAGGATGATGTCGAAATAATGCGGAATGTCGCCCATCGGCTCCTGCTGAACTCCGGGCTCGCCCGGCCCACGCTATCATTTACCCTATGTCTAGATAGGCGATCGGGTGGCCGCCGACAAGCTCAAGCGCGGCAAGGACGGCGGCGCGCCCGTTGCCGCCCGGGCCGATCCATGCTAGCGGGACTGGCGCAGCGACGAGGCAAAGCGAGCATGACACAATCGACCAACGGCAACAGCGATCCCGGCGCGCCGGCGGCAGGTATGTCTCCCGCCGACCCTGCGGCGCAGCAGCTGATCGTCAACGCGCAGTACATCAAGGACCTGTCTTTCGAGAACCCGCGCGCGCCGCAGAGCCTGGCGCAGCAGCCCGCCGCTCCGGCGGTCGAAATCAATGTCGATGTCAACGCCCAGGCCCTCAGCCCCGAGACCTACGAGGTCGTGCTGACGGTCAAGGCCGGCGCCAAGATCAATGGCGAGACGCTGTTCATCGCCGAGCTCACCTACGGCGCGGTAGTGACGGTGCGCAACGTGTCGCGCGACGCCTTGCCCGCCGCTTTGCTGGTCGAGACCCCGCGGCTGATGTTCCCGTTCGCGCGCAACATCATCGCCGACGCGACCCGCGACGGCGGGTTTCCGCCCTTGATGATCAATCCGATCGACTTCACCGAGCTGTTGCGGCGCGGCCAGGTGCCGTCGCCACCGGAAACGGTCCCGCCGGGAGCGCCGCCGCCGGAAACCCCCGCCTAGAGTTCGGCCATCCACATCGGGCCCGCGATCGTCGCCAGGAGGGCGGCATGCGCCATCAGTTCCTCGGTCGTTGCCGCATGCGGCCGCGGCGGCCGTACGGGCCGGGCCTCCATCGCGGCCAAGCCGATCTCCGTCGCGATCGACCCGACCGCGAAATCGAGCCCGGGCTGCCGTCCGCCGAGCAACTCGACATACACCGCCGCCAGCAGACTGCAATCAATCTCGGCGCCGTGCTTGTCGCGGGCGGTAAGGTCGACCTGAAAGCGCCGGCACAGCGCATCGAGGCTGGCCGGGGCGCCGGGAAAGCGCCGCCGTGCCAGCGTCAGCGTATCGACCGCCGGCGCCGCCAGCGGCGGCCGGCCGATATGGCGCAGCTCGGCATTGAGAAACGCCAAGTCGAACTCGGCATTGTGAATGACCAACGGGTCAACACCGACAAATTCGAGGAACTCGTCGGCCACCGTGGCGAAGGACGGGTGCGCGGCGAGAAACTCCGTGGTGAGCCCATGCACGGCATAGGCGTCCTCCGGCATGTCGCGCTCGGGGTTAACGTAGCAATGGAATTTGCGCCCGGTCGGGACGTGATGGAACAGCTCGATCGCGGCGATCTCGACGATCCGGTGGCCCGAATGCGGGTCGAGCCCGGTGGTTTCGGTGTCGATCACGATTTCGCGCATGCCGTTCTCCCCCTGAGGCGGCGCAGCCGCGGGCTGCGCCGCCATTCCCCCGATTCAACCCGCCGGACAATTCTCTTCAGCTGCCGCGCCGCTTCGGCCCGGCTCAGTGCCGTGCTGACCACGAAATCGGCGCGCCGGCGCTTTTGCCGATCCGGATATTGCGAGCCCACGATCGCATTAAAGCGCTCCAGGCTCATCCCCGGCCGGCGCAGCACCCGCTCGCGCTGCAGCCGCAGCGGCGCCGAGACGACGATAACCCCGTCGACGCGGTCGATCCGGTCGGTCTCGAACAGCAGTGGGATGTCGAGCACCGCCAGCTTCGCGCCGCGCGCCCGCTGCCGCGCCACCCACCGGCGCTCGACCGCGCGCACCGCCGGATGCAGGATCTTTTCGAGCCGCCGCATCTCAGCGGGTTTGCCGAAGACGCGCGGACCGAGCAAGCGGCGGTCGACCGCGCCGGCATCGTTACGCACGCCGGGGAACGCGGCCTCTACCGCCGCGACTGCGCTGCCGCCGGGCCCCAGCATTTTATGGATCTCGGCATCGGCGTCGTAGACCGCCACCCCGAGCCGGCGCAGCGTCGCCACGGCAGTGCTCTTGCCCATGCCGATCGATCCGGTCAGGCCGAGGACGATCACCGCGACGCCGGAAATGTCGCCAGCATCGCCGCGCGCAAGGCCGGCGTGACCTGCACCGCGGCGCCGAACCACGCTTCGAAACCCGGTCGGCCCTGGTGCAGCAGCATGCCGAGCCCGTCGACGGTACGGTGGCCCCGCGTCCGCGCCGCCGCAAGCAGCCCGGTTTCCAGCGGCACATAGACGATGTCGACCACCACAGCCGCGCGGGGCAGCGCCTCGAGCGCTAGATCGAGCGGTGGTTCCTTGTCCATGCCGAGGCTGGTGGTGTTGACGAGGATGCCGGCGCCGCGCAACGCCTCGGCGCGCGCCTGCCACGGGCGGATGGTGATCTCCGTGCCCGGCTCGGCGAGTTCGCGGGCCAGGGTTTCCGCGCGGTCGAGCGTGCGGTTGACCAGGCGAATCTCCGAAACCCCCGCCGCGGCCAGCGCTGCGACCACCGCCCGGGCGCTGCCGCCGGCGCCGAGCACCACGGCCGGCCCCGCCGCCGGGTCCCAGTCACCCGCTTGCTCGCGCAGGTTCTCGCGGAAGCCGTAGACATCGGTGTTGCTGCCTTCGAGGCTGCCGTCGGTAGCGACAATGACGGTATTCATCGCGCCGATGCGGCGGGCGAACGGATCGATCCGGTCCATCACCGCGAGCGCCGCCTGCTTGTGCGGGATCGTCAGGTTGCAGCCGCGAAAACCGAGCGCCGGCAATGCGCGCAGCGCCTGTTCGAGCCGGTCGGGCGGCACTGCCAGCGGCACATAGGCGCCGTCGATGCCGTGCTCGCCGAGCCAGAACCCGTGCAATGCCGGTGAGCGCGAGTGGGCGACCGGCCATCCCATAATGCCGGCCAGCCGCGCCGCGCCGGTTATCGCCATAAACCGAACCTCATTCCCCCACCAGGCCGCGCCCGCGTAGAAACGCCAGCAACTCGATCAGCGGCAGCCCGAGGATCGCAAAATAATCGCCCTCGATGCACTCGAACAGCTGCACCCCGCGGCCCTCGATCCGGTATGCCCCAACCGAGCCGAGCACCGCCTTCCCCTCCGCGACAATATACTCGGCGAGAAAGGTTTCCCCAAGGCGCCGCATCGTCAATTGCGGCGTCGCGGTCGCCTGCCACAAGCATTCGTCGCCGCGCATCGCGCAGGCCGCGGTTGGCAAAGCGTGGGTGCGGCCGGCGAGGCGGCGCAACTGTTTCGCGGCTTCCGTGAGATCGGCCGGCTTGTCGAACCATTCATCGCCGGCGACGAGGATCTGGTCGGCGCCGATGACGACATCGCCGGGATGGCGCGCCGCGACCCTGCATGCTTTGGCCTCGGCCAGCGCCATCGCGCAGGCGAGAGCGTCGCCCCCGGCCGTGCGGAACTCGTTTTTGACGATGGTTTCGTCGATATCCGCCGGCTTAGCGACGAATTCAACCCCGGCAGCGCGCAGCATCGCGGCACGCGATGTGCTTGCCGAGGCCAGGATCAAACGCTCAGGCGTCGAGGCCACGCCGCCGCTCGAGCAACCGGTAGATCGCCGCCGCCGTCTCCTCGATCGAGCGCCGTGTCACGTCGATCACCGGCCAATGGTTCTCGGCAAAAACGCGGCGGGCCTCGCGCACCTCGGTCTTTACCGCTTGGATATCGGTGTAGTCGGTCTCACCGTTGTGATCGAGCATGCTGAGCCGGTTGCGCCGCAAGTGGATCAGGCGCTCGGGATCGTTGGTCAGCCCGACGATCAGCGGCTTGGTCGCGGCCAGCAGCTCGGCCGGCAACGGCACCCCCGGCACGAACGGTACGTTGGACGTCTTGATGCCGCGATTGGCGAGGTAGAGGCTGGTCGGCGTCTTTGAGGTGCGCGACACGCCGACGAGGCACACGTCGGAATCGTCGATGCCCCAGGTCGATTGCCCGTCATCGTGATTGATCGCAAAGGTCATCGCGTCGATGCGGGCGAAATATTCGCTGTCCAGCAGATGCTGCTTGCCCGGCGTGCCCCGGCTTTCGCGGCCGAGAAAAGACGCCATCGCCCCCAACACCGGGTCGAGGATCGGGATCATCGTCACCCCGAGCCGGCGGCAGCTTTCCTGCAGCGACTGGCGCAGCACGACATTGACCAGAGTATAAAGGACGATGCCGGGATTGGCCTCCAATCCGGCGATTACCCGCTCGAGCTGGGCCGCGGTGCGCACCATGCTCCAATTGTGCTCAATCGCCTGGGCCTCGTCGAACTGCACCAGGCAGGCGCGCGCCACCGAATGCACCGTGTCGCCGGTCGAATCCGAAACGAGGTGGAGGTGAAACCGCGTCAGCACCCGCCGATCCTTCCTGCCTGCTCTATCCCCGGCTAGACCCGGTCAGCCTGTGCATAGACCGCCGCGAACCGAAGGGAAAGTACCGCCCGCGCGGTTTCCGGCCAATCGATCCCCACACCCTATCGGTCTGTCCGGCTCATCGTCCCGCCGGTACTACGCGGTCCCGACCCTCCGCGGCATGAGGACAACTTAAACCCGCCGCTTTTAATCCCGGCTATCCACCCTGTTCACGTCCGCACGGCATCACTCTTTATTAACCCTAGCACACCGGTTTTGCACTGCTGCGGGTGGATTTCGCCGCATTTTTCACGGGACCGGGACAGAATCGGGACAGGGCTTAATCCCCGTTATGCCACTGCCCCACTACCACCTCCTTTAAAGACTCCTCTATGAATGAAGAAGAAGGAGTGCGGCGAATGGCGGGGAAAACCACAGAGGGTTCGGCAAAGCCGTTGCTGCGGGCATTGCGCGGCGAGGCAACCGAACGTCCGCCGTGGTGGCTGATGCGGCAGGCCGGGCGCTACCTGCCGGAATACCGCGAGCTTAGGGCTAAGGCCGGTGATTTTGTCACGCTATGCCTGACCCCGGAGCTGGCGGCGGAAGTGACCCTGCAGCCGATCCGCCGCTATGGGATGGATGCCGCAATCCTGTTCTCGGACATTTTGTTGGTGCCGCGGGCGCTGGGACAGCGGCTGTCGTTCGAAAATGAAGGTCCAAAATTGGAGCCGCTCTCCGAAGCAAGAGGAATTGCCGGGCTGCGGACAGGCGGGATCGGCACGTTGCTGGCCCCCGTCGGCGAAGCGGTACGCCGGGTTCGCGCCAGCCTGCCGGACGAGACTGCGCTGATCGGCTTTGCCGGGGCGCCGTGGACGGTGGCGACCTATATGGTCGAAGGCGGCACCAGTCGCGACTTTCACCGGGTCAAGGCCTGGGCCTATCGCGATCCGCCCGGGTTTGCCGCGCTGATCGAGACGATCGCGGTGGCGACCTTGGAGTTTCTGTCGCTGCAGATCGAGGCCGGGGTCGAAGCCGTGCAGCTGTTCGACAGCTGGGCCGGCGCACTGTCGCCGGACGGGTTCGAGCGCTGGGTCATCGCCCCGACAAAGCGGCTCGTTACGGCGCTGAAAGAGCGGTTCCCGGAGGTACCGGTGATTGGCTTTCCACGCGGCGGCGGACTGATGACCGAGCGGTATGCGGCCGAAACCGGGGTCGATGCGGTCGGGCTCGACACGGCGATGCCGGCGGGGTTTGCCCGAGACCGGCTGCAACCGCATGTCGCGGTGCAGGGCAATCTCGATCCGGTGCTGCTGCTGGCCGGCGGAGAGGAAATGCGCCGCGCGGTCGCTGAACTGCGAAAGACGCTCGGGCAGGGCCCGTATGTGTTCAACCTCGGCCATGGTGTCTTGCCGCAAACGCCGCCGGAACATGTCGCCGAATTGGCGCGGATGCTGGCCGAGCCGTCGCCCGCCGGTTGAGATGACGCGCCGGGCGATCGTGTTGATGAATTTGGGCGGGCCGGATTCGCTGCTGGCGGTGCGGCCGTTTTTGACCAATCTGTTCAGCGACCCGGCGATCATCACCCTTCCGGCGATATTGCGCTGGCCGCTGGCGCGGTTGATCGCCTGGCGCCGCACCAAGATGGCATTGGATATCTATAGCCATCTTGGCGGCGGGTCGCCGCTGCTCGCCAACACGCAAGCCCAGGCGCACGCGCTTGAAGGCGTTTTGGGCGGTGAGGCCCGTTGCTTCATCGCCATGCGCTATTGGCATCCGCTGACGGCGGAAGCGGTTGCCGCGGTCAAGGCCTGGCAGCCGGACGAAATCGTCTGCCTGCCGCTTTATCCGCAATATTCGACGACGACGACCGGGTCGTCGCTGGCGGCGTGGCGAGAGGAAGCGGCCCGGCAGGGCCTCGACCGGCCGACCCGAATTGTCGAATCGTACCCCACCGCGCCGGGGCTGATCGAAGCGCTGGCCGGTCAGATCGAGCCGGTGCTGGAACAGGCGATGGCAGATCATGGCGCCTGCCGCCTGCTGTTGAGCGCGCACGGGCTGCCGCTGAAGATCGTCAATGCCGGCGACCCCTATCCCCGGCAGATCGCCGAGACCGCGGCGGCAGTGGCGGCGGCGCTGGCCCACCCTGGGCTGGACTGGACCGTGTGCTACCAGAGCCGGGTCGGCCCGCTGGCCTGGCTCAGCCCGTCGATCGACGACGAAATCCGCCGCGCCGGGCGCGACAAGGTGGCGGTCGTTGTCGCGCCGATCTCGTTCGTCTCCGAGCATTCGGAAACACTGGTGGAGCTCGACCGTGACTACCGCCGGCTCGCCGAAGAACAGGAAGTGCCCGGCTATTACCGGGCGCCGACCGTGGGTACCGAGCCGCGCTTCATCGGCGCGCTCGCCGCGCTTGTCGACGCGGCCGCTGCATGACCGGCTGGCTTACCGCGGCATATCCGTGGACCAAGGCGCTGCACATCGTCAGCGTCATCGCCTGGATGGCGGGGCTGCTCTATCTGCCGCGGCTGTTTGTTTATCACGCCGGCGTGCCGGCGGGTTCCAGCCGCGCGGCGATGCTGACGGTGATGGAGCGGCGCTTGCTGCGCGGCATCATGGCCCCGGCATTGGCGATGACTTACGGGTTCGGCATTCTGCTGCTGGCTACGCCGGGTGCGGTCGACTGGCGGCAAGGCTGGATCTGGCTAAAGCTGGCGCTGGTCGCCGCGTTGACCGTGTTTCAGCTGTTGCTGGCGCGGTGGCGCAGAGGCTTTGCCGCGGGCATGACCCCGCGCAGCGAGCGATTCTTTCGCCTGATCAATGAGCTGCCGACCTTGGCGATGATCGCGATCGTGCTGCTGGTCGTGCTCAAGCCGTTCTGAGCGCGGCATGCGGCAACGGTAATGCTGTGCCCTTGTAATCCTGTTTGACTTGCATATCTGCTTTCGATAAGGGAATGAGCCAGCCGATCAACGGCTTTTCTTCACACTTTCCCGCTATCCTCGACATCTTCTCCCGCCCGCCCGGAATCGCTCCGCGCCGGCCCGCCGCAGACAGGTTAACCCTGTCCTCATCGCCCCGTCCCACGACCCTGGGCCTCATCACACAACGAAAGCTCCATGAACCTCGACGAACTCAAGCGGAAAAGCCCCGCTGAACTCTTGGCCTTTGCCGAAGAATTACAGATCGAGAACGCCTCATCTCTGCGCAAGCAGGACATGATGTTCGCGATCTTGAAGCAACTGGCCGAAAACGATGTAACCATCTCGGGCGACGGTGTGCTCGAGCTGTTGACGGACGGTTTCGGCTTCCTGCGCTCGCCCGAATCGAATTACCTGGCGGGGCCGGACGACATCTATGTCAGCCCGAACCAGGTGCGCCGCTTTGGCCTGCGCACCGGCGACACGGTCGAGGGCGAAATCCGCTCGCCGCGCGATGGCGAGCGTTACTTCGCGATGATCAAGGTGACGCGGATCAATTTCGAGGAGCCCGACCGGCTGCGCCACCGGATCAATTTCGACAATCTGACGCCGCTTTATCCGGAAGAGAAACTCCAGCTGGAGCTCGACGACCCGACCCGCAAGGATTTGACCACCCGGGTCATCGACCTGATCACCCCGCTTGGCAAAGGCCAGCGGGCGATCATCGTCTCACCACCGCGCGCCGGCAAAACCGTGATGCTGCAAAACATCGCGCAGGCGATCGCGGTCAACCATCCGGAAGTGTTCCTGATCGTGCTGTTGATCGACGAGCGCCCCGAGGAGGTCACCGACATGGCCCGTTCGGTGCGCGGCGAGGTCGTCAGCTCGACCTTTGACGAGCCGGCGGTGCGCCACGTCCAGGTCGCCGAAATGGTGATCGAAAAAGCCAAACGGCTGGTCGAGCACAAGCGCGACGTGGTGATTCTGCTCGACTCGATCACCCGTCTGGCGCGTGCGTACAACACCGTCGTGCCGTCATCGGGCAAGGTGCTGACCGGCGGCGTCGACGCCAACGCGCTGCAACGGCCGAAGCGCTTTTTCGGCGCGGCGCGCAACATCGAGGAAGGCGGCTCGCTGACCATCATCTCGACCGCGCTGATCGACACCGGCTCGCGCATGGACGAGGTGATCTTCGAAGAGTTCAAGGGCACCGGCAATTCGGAAATCGTGCTCGACCGCAAAGTCGCCGACAAGCGCACCTTCCCGTCGATCGACATCACCAAATCGGGCACCCGCAAGGAAGAGCTGCTGGTCGACCGCGGCGTCTTGTCGAAGATGTGGGTGCTGCGGCGCGTGCTGATGCCGATGGGCACCGTCGACGGACTAGAATTCCTGATCAACAAGCTCAAGGAATCGAAGAACAACTCGGAGTTCTTCGACGCGATGAATACCTGAGCCGCATCAGTTCAAGTCGTTCTCAATATACCGCTCCCCGGCGGAAGCCGGGGCCCACTAACCCGCAGCCATAAGCGGCCGACAAGTGGATCCCGGCTTTCGCCGGGACGCGGCAGAATGCGGTGAGCGAACGCGATCGGAACCCACTTTAAACCGTAAGCACGGTCTGGCCGGTGGTCTTGCGGCTTTCGAGATCGCGGTGCGCTTGCGCCGCGTCGCGCAACGGGTAGGTCTGGTTGACCGAGATCTTCACCGCGCCGCTTTTCACCACGCTGAACAAATCGTTCGCCGCGGTCAGCAGATCCTCGCGCGATGCGGTGTAGGTGTTGAGCGTCGGCCGGGTGACGAACAGCGAGCCCTTGCCGGCGAGGATACCGAGATCGACCGGCGGCACCGACCCCGAGGACTGGCCGAACAGCGCTAAAAGCCCCAGCGGCGCCAGGCAATCCAACGATTTGAAGAAGGTGTCCTTGCCGACCGAATCGTAGACCACCGGCACTTTCTTGCCGCCGGTGATCTCGCCGACGCGGGCGACGAAATCCTCGCGCGTGTAGACGATCGGATGGTCGCAGCCATGCTGCTTGACTAGCGCCGCCTTGTCGTCGCTGCCGACCGTGCCGATCACGGTCGCGCCGAGATGCTTGGCCCATTGGCAGACGATCTGCCCGACCCCGCCGGCGGCGGCGTGGATGAGGATGGTTTCGCCCGGCTTCACCACATGGGTGCGGCGGACCAGGTACCAGGCGGTCATGCCCTTCAGCATCATCGCCGCGGCTTGCTGGTCGGTGATGCCGTCGGGCACCGGCACCAGCCGGTCGGCCGGCATTACCCTGGCCTCGCTGTAGGCGCCCGGCGGGCCGCCGGCATAGGCGACCCGGTCGCCCGGTTTGAGCCCGGTAACGCCAGGCCCGACTTCCTCGATGATCCCGGCGCCCTCGCCGCCGAGCCCGCTCGGCAGCTGCATCGGGTAAAGCCCGCTGCGCTGGTACGTGTCGATGTAGTTGAGCCCGACCGCGGTGTGCTTGAGCCGCACCTGTCCCAGCCCAGGCTTGTCGACGCTGACCTGCTGCCAGATCAAGACGTCGGGGCCGCCGGTCTTCTCGAAGCGAATCGCCTGCACCATGACATGTTTCTCCCGAATTCGATGGTCCAACGGCCTGCGGCAGGTTTTAGAGCGCGCCCTCTATCGCGAGCAAGGCTTGCTTGGTTTTGAGCCCGCCCGAGCCGCTGTACCCGCCCATGCCCGCTTTCGCCAGCACGCGGTGGCAGGGGATGACGATCGGGATCGGGATCTTGCCGCAGGCGCCGCCGACCGCGCGCGGGCCGGAGCCGATGCCGGCGGCCAGCTCGCCGTAAGAGCGGGTTTTCCCGTAAGGGATGCCCAGCATTCCGTCCCAGACGCGGCGCTCGAAAGCGGAGCCGGCGGGGCGCAATGGCAGGTCGAACTCGGTGAGATTGCCGGCGAAATACGCGTCTAGCTGGCGCGCCGCTTCGTTGAGCAATGGGCTGCCGTTGCCGGTTTTCTCATTCGCCCAGCGAACCGCCACCAGCGCGCCGTCTTCCTCGTCAAGAATTAGACGGCCGATAGGGCTAGATATCGATAATGAAGGCATGTGCAACTCCGTCTGTGGAACGAAGAGCGAACATTAGCGGAGACCAGCCAGGGCGTCGACCAGTTGTTGCGATTCTATGATCGGCAACGAACACACCGGTCCCTCGCAGACATAGGCCGCAGCCTTGCCGTCGACGAGGCCCTTGCCCAACGCGGGGTGATCGGGTGGCAGCGCCTGCTCCGGCGCGACCGTCTGCACCACCCGCTTGGGCAGCGACACCTGGTACACCGCTCGGTGCAGCGCGGCGAATCCAGGATCGGTGGAATTGCCCACAAGCACGATCTGCACCGGCTTTTGCGCCAGCTCGGCATTGTTGATCAGGGTCGCGAGCGGGAAAAAGTTGCGCGTCACCTCGCCGCTGAACGCCTTGACGATCGCATCGGCGCGGTCGCGGTAATCTGCCTCGCCGGTCAGGATCGCCAGCCGGGTCAGCACCCCGACCAGCGTGCCGTTGCCCGCCGGCACCGCGGCGTCGGATGCAGTCTTGGCCCGCGCGATCAGCCCCGCTGTATCGTCGGCGGCAAAGAAATAACCGCTGCCGGCGCCGTCCCCATAATGCCGGTCGAGCACCGCGATCCATTGGCGCGCGACATCGAGATAGCCCGCATCCTGCGTCGCTTCGTGCAGCGCCAGCGCGGCCCGGCAGAGATTGGCGTAATCGTCGACGGTGGCCGGATGCCGCGCCCTGCCCTCGCGCCAGGAATGAAACAGCCGCCCCTCCGGCGCGGCCATTTGC
>JBBRPG010000056.1:0-21553 GCA_038228485.1 Alphaproteobacteria bacterium | reverse complement strand
GCGGCTGATGCCGCTGTCGCTGTCGGTGCCGATCTGGTTCCTGCCGCTCGACGTGTCGCTGGTGCGCGTCTGCGCCGCGGGCGACGCGTGCAAAGGATAGCGCTCAAACGCAAAGCCCCCGGCCGCGAGGGCCGGGGGCTTGCTGGACTGGCTAGCGGTTAGCGCCAGTGGTGATGATAACCGCCGCCAAACCCGAAGGTCACGCCGCCATACGGGTAGCCGTAGCCATAGCCGTGGGCCGGGGCGTACCCGTAATAGGCCGGGTACGGGTAATAGGGGGCATAGCCGTAACCGTAGGCGGGCACGCCGACGCTGAAGAACACGCGAGCGTTCGCCGGGGTCGACTGCAACGACACGGCGCCGAGGCCCAAGAGAGCAACGGTGCCGATGCCCAGGCGCTTCATCCAGCGGCTTTTCGTAACGGACATCGTACACTCCATTCGATCCGATCGCGGTGAAAATCCAACCGCTTGCAATGAAAACGGAACGGAGCCGTACTAATTCCGCGTTTAATCCTTTTGCCCTTAAAATGCCCTATTCGGCCCTACGCCGCGTGCTCGGTGGTCGGGTCGATCATCTTGCGCACTTCGGTGATCTTGGTCGCCGGGAAGCCGCTGATTTCGGCGTGCTTCTTGATGATCGCCTCGTCTTTGGCGAGGTAGACGCAGAAGGTCTTGTCGGCGGCGACAAAGCTCTCGACCCATTGGATGTCGGGGCCAAGGTCGCGCAGAACGCCGTTCGATTTGGCCGCCGCCCCGCGCAATTCCTCGCGCTCCAGCGAGCCGGCGCCGGGGATGTCGCGCTCGATGATAAATTTGCGTAATGCCATAAAATTCTCTCCTCGAATGAAGGGCGCGGGCTTACCCTAGCCCCGCGGATCCGGCAAATCACCAACTCTTGACCGGCGGCGCGCCGAGGGACCACCTTGCGCCGACCCCGGCCCGACAAGGACACGGACATGGCCCAGCCTCCCTCCTATGCCCGCCACCGCGAGGGCGGGCAGCCGCCCTACCTCTATCCCGACTACGGCAGCACGGTGAAGCGCGCGCCGACCCGGCCGCTGATCCATTTCGAGCACACGCTGTCGGAGATCACCGGCCCGAGCTTCGCGACGGGCTGGGCCGGCCCCGAAGCGACCGATCTGACCAAGCAGCACACGGGCGAGCCGCTGGGCGAGCGGATCATCGTCACCGGCCGCATCCTCGACGAGGACGGCCGGCCGATCCCCGACACGCTGGTCGAGCTGTGGCAGTGCAACGCCGCCGGCCGCTACCACCACCCGGTCGACCAGCACGATGCGCCGCTCGACCCCAATTTCACCGGCGCCGGCCAGGCGATCACCGATGCCGACGGGCGCTATCGCTTTGTCACGATCAAGCCCGGCGCCTATCCGTGGCGCAACAGCCCCAACGCCTGGCGTCCGGCGCATTTGCATTTGGGGGTGTTCGGCGGCGGCTTTGTCACCCGGCTGATCACCCAGATGTATTTCCCCGGCGACCCGCTGCTGCAATACGATCCGATCTATCAGAGCACCGCCGACGTGGGGGCGCGCGAGCGGCTGATCGCCGCCTACGACCCGGATTTGAGCGAGCCGGAATGGGCGCTCGGCTACGCATTCGACATGGTGCTGCGCGGCCGGGCCGCCACGCCGTTCGAGGTGGCGTGATGGCCGCCAAGCTGATCGCGACGCCGGGGCAGACGGTCGGACCGTTTTTTTCCGTCGGGCTCGACCGGCCGGAATGGGCCGACATGACCCGCCACAACCCGCATGGCGAGCGCATCGTCATCGAGGGCCGGGTGCTCGACGGCGACGGCGCGGCGGTGCCCGACGCGCTGATCGAATTGTGGCAGGCCAACGCCGAGGGCCGCTACGACCATCTCCACGACGAACAGGCCGACAAGAAGATCGACCCGAACTTTCACGGCTATGGCCGCGTCGCCACCGACGTGCACGGCGGGTTCCGCATCAAGACGGTCAAGCCAGGGCCGGTGCCGGGGCGCGGCAACGCGCTGCAGGCGCCGCACATCAACGTCGCGTTCTTTGCCCGCGGGCTGCTGCGGCAGCTCCACACGCGGATTTATTTCGGTGACGAGGCGGCCAATGCGAGCGACCCGCTGCTGTCGTCGATCGACGACGCCAGCGTGCGCAGGACGCTGATTGCCCGCCGCAGCGAAGGTGGGAGCTACCGCTTCGATTTCGTCCTGCAGGGCCAGAACGAGACCGCGTTTCTGGATATTTGAGGGCGAAGCCCAACGTCGGCGCTCGACCCGGCCGTCTCGCGAAGTTCCAACGAGATCCCTGGGTCAAGCCCGGGGATGCTGTTCGACCAGCCGCGCGCCTGATAAGGCACGCGGGGTCTCACAGCATTTGCCCGCCGTCGACCGAGATAATCTGGCCGGTGACCCAATGGGCGAGCGGCGAGGCGAGGAAGGCGGCCACCTGCGCCACCTCCTCGGGACGGCCGAGCCGACCGAACGGGATGCTGCGCAAGATCGCGTCGTAGAGCCGCGGATTGTCGTCCTTGCGCTTCTCCCAGCTGCCGCCGGGGAACTCGATCGAGCCGGGGGCGATGCAGTTGACCCGGATGCCCTTGCGCGCCAGCGCCGCCGCCTCGGTCAAGGTGTAGTGGATCACCGCCGCCTTGACCGCGCCGTAGGGCGGGGTGCGGGCCGAGGCGCGCAAACCCGAGATCGACGAGATGTTGACGATCGACCCGGAACCCTGCGCTTCCAGGAGCGGCCGCGCCGCCCAGATCGCCCGCACCGTCGCCATCAGGTCGATCGACAGGCTCTTTTCCCAGCCGGCCTCGTCGTCGCTCGAACCGAAGCCCGAGGCGTTGTTGACCAGAATGTCGATGCCGCCCAGCGCTTCGGCCGCCTCGCCGATGTAGCGCGCGACCGCGTCGCCGTCGGCGAGATCGCAGGTCGCGGCGTGTGCCTTGACCCCGCACGCGGCGATCTCTTGCCGCGCCGCCTCCAGCGCCTCGGCGCCGCGGGCGCAGATCGACACCGAGGCGCCGCAGGCGGCAAAAGCCAAAGCGGTGGCGCGGCCGATGCCGCGGCTGCCGCCGGCGACGATGGCGCGCTTGCCGGTCAGATCGATGTTCATGAGTCTGCTCCCTCGCGAATTCCGCGGCAATGTTGCAGCGCAAGCCGCGCCGACGCCAGCGGCAAAACACCCCCGACGTCGCCGCACGCCCGCCGAAGGAAAAAGAACGCGACGGTTGCGTTTGGCATGCTATCGGCTAAGATTCCGCGAGGTTCTTGGGGGACACGAGTGTCGGGGTCCATCGAAACGAGCGGCCGGCCTCTACCGCGCGGCCGCGGCGGGCGGCCGTCGCGCCAGCAATCGGCGCAGCTCGCAGACCGCATCCTTGACGTTGCCGAGACGCTGTTCCTCAGCCTCGGTTTCGGCGCCACCAGCATTGAGGCGGTGGCCAAGCGCGCCGGCATTTCGAAACGCACCTTCTATCACCGGTTTCCCGGCAAAGAGCGGCTGTTCGAGGCGGTGGTGCGGCGGCTGATCGAGCGCTGGCTGCCGCCGTTCGATTCGGCGTTGCTGGCGCCCGCCAGCCTCGCCGAGGGGCTGCAGCAATCGGCCGAACACATGCTCAGCATAGCGCTGACCCCCGAAGCGCTCGCCCTGCACCGCATGATCATCCACGAGGCGCAGCGGTTCCCCGCGCTCGCCCGCATCATGCATGAGCTGGGCGCGGCGAGCGGCATCGAGCGCATCGCCGTCCACCTGCAGCCGCGCATCGACAGCGGCGAGCTGCGCGCAGTCAACGCGCGCTTTGCCGCCGAGCAGTTCATCCTGTCGGTGGTGACCGGGCCGCAGCGGCGGGCGCTCGGCCTCGGCGTCCCCCTCACCCCCGCCGAGGTGACGAGCTGGGCGCAAAATGCGGTCGCGCTGTTTCTCGACGGCGCCCGCAGCCGCTAACCGAGGTTTTGCCCATGATCAAGAGCATCTCGCTACTGACCCGCCGGCCCGAGCTGACGCATGAGCAGTTCGTTAAGCACTGGATCGAGACCCACGCGCCGCTCGCCCACGCGGTGCCCGGCATGCGTCGCTACGTCCAGAACCACATCCTGGAAACCCGCACCCGGCCCGACATTCCCGAAACGTTGGTCGAGGTCGACGGCATCGCCGAGACCTGGTTCGACGACCGCGAGGCAATGGCCCGCGCCAACGCCTCGCCGGAGGCCAAGCGGCTGCACGACGACGGCGCGCTCTTCATCGGCCGGATCAAGACCTACACGATCGACGAGAAGTTCATCATCGGCGGGTACTGAGCCGCCCCGGCGCCGTCGCGAAACTCAGGTTCGTCGCTCCAGAACACCGCGAAGCGGTGAGCGTCCGAAAACCATGAACAGCTCAGGCCTATGCCCGGCCGCCGCCTTAGCCGACCGCGATGACCGCTGATTCCGTGGACACACCCCAGGCACGCTCCCCGGCGGAAGCCGGGGCCCATTTGTCCACGTCTCAAACAGCGGAAAGATGGGTCCCGGCGTTCGCCGGGAAACGTCAGATTTGTGCTGCCACGGGCGCGCTTCGAGCCCTTATTTCACCGACGAGAAGCTGGTCGGGACGAGGAAGGAGTTCTCGACCCGCGCGTTGATCGGGCCGGCCTTCTCGGTTTCGGCGCGCTTGGCGTGCCATTCCGGGTCGGCCTGGAACGCGTCCCATTTCTTTTCCCGCTCGGCGAGCGATTCCCATTGCAGCATGTAGGTGAGGTCCGCGTTGGAATCGCCGACCAGCGTCGTCCAGAAGCCGGCCTGCTTGATGCCGTGGCGTTCCCAGATCTTGAGGGTAATTTCGTCAAAGCGCTTCAACAGCGCCGGCAGCTTGCCCGGCATCGTGTGGTAGACGCGCAGTTCGTAGATCATGGCGCTGATTCCTCTCGGGTTGGCTTACTTCGCCGACGAGAACGAGGTCGGGGTCAGGAACGAATTGGTGATCGAGGCGACGATCGGGCCGGCCTCCTCGGTCTTGGCGCGGGCCGACTGCCAGTCGGGGTCGGCGCCGAACTTGGCCATCTTGGCCTCGCGCTCGGCCAGCGATTCCCATTTGAGGAAGTAGGTGAGGTCGTTGTTGCCGGGGCCGACCAGCGTCGTCCAGAACCCGGCCTGGTGGATCGCGTGCTTCTCCCACAGCTTCAAGGTGATGGTGTCGAAGCGCTTGATCAGGTCGGGAAGCTTTCCCGGAACGCAGTGATAGACGCGCAGTTCGTAGATCATCGTGGTTCCTCCTCTGGTTAGTTCAGTTTTGCCTCGACCCAGGCGGCGGCGTCGAGCAGGCGCTCGTCGGCAAAGCGCTGGCCGACCAGCTGCACGCCGAGCGGCAATCCCTTGGGACCGATGCCGGCCGGCAGGGTCACGCACGGCACCCATCCCAGGGTCCAGATCGAGTTGAACGCGGGGTTCCCGGTAGAGTCGAGCCCTTCGGGCGCCTCGCCGGCGGCGCTCGGGGTCAGCAGCACATCGACATCGCCGAAGATGTCGTCGAGATGGGCGCGGAAAGCTTCGGCGGCCTCCAGCGCCTCGACGTAATCGGCATGCGGCAGCGCGCGGCCGGGATCGAGCACGGTGTCGAGCAGAACCTGACTGACCAGCTCGCGGCGCTCGAGGTGCTCGTACGCGTAGTTCATCGCCGCCTCACGGTTGAAGATGCGGCGGTGGTGGTCGGCGATATTGCGGAACGGCGCGGCGAACTCGACCTCGGTGACCCGCGCGCCGGCGGCGGCGAGGCACGCGGCGGTCTGCTCGACCAGCGTCTGGGTCGCCGCCTCGGCATGTTCCCAGCTGGGTGTGCGGCACAGCCCGACGCGCGGCGCGCCGGCGCTGCGGTCGATTTTACGATGCGGCGTCTCGATCAGCACCGCGCGCATCAGCGCGATGTCGTCGAGGCTGCGGCAGATGAGCCCGAGCGTGTCGAGGTTCTGGCATTGCAGCTTGATGCCGACCCGGCTGAACTCGCCAAAGCTCGGCTTATAGCCGATGACCCCGCAAAACGCCGCGGGCCGAATGGTCGAGCCGCCGGTCTGGGTGGCAAAGCCGACCGGCACCTGGAAATCGGCGACCCCGGCGGCCGAGCCGCTCGACGAGCCGCCGGGCGTGTGCGCCGGGTTATGCGGGTTGACCGTCGCGCCAGGGAAGCGGTTGGCGAACTCGGTGGTCACCGTCTTGCCGAGGATGGTGCCGCCGGCCATCCGCGTGAGCGCGACGCAGGCGGCGTCGGCGAAGGGGCGGTTGCCGCGATAGATCGGCGAGCCGTGCTCGGTCGGCATGTCGGCGGTGTCGACGATGTCCTTGGCCCCCACCGGCAGCCCGGCGAGCAGGCCCGGCCGGCCGGCGCGGTCGGCGGCTCGCGCCTGCGCCAGGGCGTAGTCGGGGTCGAGATGCGTCCAGGCCTTGACCGAAGCGCGCGCCTCGATGCGGTCGAGATGGTCGCGGGTCAGTTGCTCGGCGGTCAGCGAACCGGCGGAAAGCCGCGCGACGGCCTCGGCGGCGCAGAGGCGGTTGCTGTCGCTCATCGGTCTGCTCCCTGGGACCGCGCCTCCAGCCGGCTTTCGACCCAAAGACCGATATCGAGCAGCCGCGCATCGGCATGACGGCGGCCGACCAGCTGCACCCCGACCGGCAGCCCATCAGGCCCCTTTCCGGCCGGCAAGGTCAGACAGGGCATGTGCAGCAGCGTCCACAGCCCGTTGAAGATCGCATCCCCGGTCGACGCCAGCGTCTTCGGCGCCTGGCCGGGCGCCGGCAGGGTCAAGACCGCATCGAAGCCGCCGGCCCACTCGTTGGCCGTGGCGCGCATGCGGTCGGCCTCGCGCCACGCCTGGCGGAATTCGTCGAGCGTCAGCTTCTTGCCGCCCGCGATGCGGCCCTCGCGCAGCGCCAGGCTCAGCAGCGCCTCGTGCCGGAGCCGTTCGGGCGCATGGTTGCGCGGCGCCTCGAAAAAGCTATGCCGGTTCTGAATGTCCGACACCCCGCCGCACGCATTCGGCAGCTCGGCCTCGACGATTTCCGCGCCGGCAGCGGCAAGGCGGCGGGCGGCGTCTTCCAGCGCCGCCTTCCCTTCGGGTTGCGCCTTGTCCCAATGCGGCGTGCGGCACAGCGCAAGGCGCGGCCCGCGCTCCGGCATCGCGGGTTTCTCGTAGGGGATTGCCATCATCGCCGCGCGGAACAGCGCGATGTCGGCGACCGAGCGCGCCATGATGCCGACCGTGTCGAGCGTCTCGGTGTTGGGGTGCATGCCGGCGGGCGGGAACATCCCGAAGCTCGGCTTGAAGCCGACGACGCCGCAATAGGCCGCGGGTCGGATCACCGAGCCGCCGGTTTGGGTCCCGATCGCCAGCGGCACCATGAAATCGGCGACGGCGGCGGCCGAGCCGCTCGACGAGCCGCCGGGCGAAAAGCCGCAATTATGTGGGTTCGAGGTCGGGCCGGGATGGCGGTTGGCGAATTCGGTCGTGACGGTCTTGCCGAGCAGCACCGCGCCGGCGGCGCGCGGCAGGGCCGCGGCGCTGGCGGTGAAGGTCGGGCGGCAGCCGGCATAGATCGGCGAACCGTAGCCGGTCGGCATGTCGGCGGTGTCGAAGATGTCCTTGATCCCGAACGGCACGCCTTTCATCAGCGTGTCGCGGCCGGCCGAGCGCGCGGCGGTCAAGGCGGCCTCACCGGCAACATGGGTCCAGGCGCGCACCACGGGGTCGCGGTCGCGGATGCGGTCGAGACAGCTCTGCACCACCGCCTCGGCGGTGAGCGCGCCGTCCTCGATCTGGCGGACCAGCTCGGTAGCGGAGAGGCGATGCGGTTCAATGTTCGGCATGGGGGATCCTCGCGCCGCGGACGACATACTCTAGCCAGCTTTGCTTTGGCCGCGCCAGTGCGGGGATGGGGTATGCTCGCGCGATGACGACAGCGATTTCGATCAAGGGCGTGCTGATCGAGGACGGCCAGGTGGTGCTGCTCGAAAACGAGCGCGGCGAATGGGAGCTGCCGGGCGGGCGGGTCGAACCGGGTGAAGACCCCGCGGCGTGCCTCGTGCGGGAATTTGCGGAGGAACTGGGCGCCGCCATCGTCGTCGGCCCGCTGCTCGATTGCTGGAATTACCAGGTGCTGCCGGGACGGCATGTGACGATCGCGACCTACGCGGTGACGCGCCCGGCGCGGGGGGCCTTGCAGCACAGCGCCGAGCATCGCCGCTTCGGGTGGTTTGGGCTGGACGAGCTCGACGCGCTGCCGCTACCGGAAGGCTATCGGCGTTCGATCCGCGCCGCGACGGCGGAGCCGGCCTGGCTCGGACTTGCGCGCGAACTGCAGGCGATCGCCCAGACCGGGCTGCACTACTCGAAGGACATCTACGACACCCAGCGCTACGAGCGCCTGCGCGAGCTGACCGCCGACATGATGGCGATGGGCTCGGGCGCCGCCGCCGAGCAGATCCTGGATCTATTCCGCCAGGATTTCGGCTACGGCACGCCGCGGATCGGGGTGCGCGCCGCCGCTTTTCGCGACGACGGCCGCATCTTGATGGTGCGCGAGGTGAGCGACGGGTGCTGGGCGCTGCCCGGCGGGTGGGCCGACGTCAACCAGACCGCCGGCGAATGCGTCGTGCGCGAAGTCGAGGAAGAGACCGGCTTTACCGTGCGGGCGGTGAAGCTGTGCGGCGTCTGGGATCGCCGGCGCCACGGCTCCCCGCCGTCTCCCTTGACGATCTACAACATGTATTTTCTCTGCGAGATCATCGGCGGCGAGCCGCGCCCCAGCATCGAAACCAGCGAAATCGGCTTTTTCGCCGAGAACGAATTGCCCAAAATCTCACCGCTGCGGGTGCAACTGGCGTTGATCCGCCGCATGTTCGCGCATTACCGGCAGCCCGAGCTGCCAACGGATTTCGATTAGACCCGGCTGACCTTGCCGTCGGCGATATCGGCGGCGCGGCGTTCGGGCGCTCGGTGCGCCGGGTCGCCGTAGCCGCCGCCGCCCGCGGTCTCGACCACGAGGCGGTCGCCGGAATGGAGCGTCGTCACGATCTTGGACGGGATCACCTCCTCGCTGCCGTCGGCGCGATGGATCACCGAATGCGCCCGCGCGCCCTCGCCGCCCCCGGCCAGCCCCGCAGCGGCGCTGAAATGCCGCTCGCCGCGATGTGAAAAGGACACCTCGCCGGCGAGCACCTCGTACTCGCGGACGATTCCGAGGCCGCCGCGCCACTCGCCGGCGCCGCCGCTATCGGTGCGCAGCGCGACGCGGTGCAGGCGGATCGGCGCCTCCATCTCCAACGCCTCGGCCGGCAGGTTCATGCAGTTGGTGGCGTCGGTCTCGATCGCGTCGACGCCGTCGCTGAAGGGCCCGCCGCCACTGCCGCCGGCGATCAGCTCGCCGACGACGTAATTGCCCGACGCGGTCTTGCCGCCGAAAGCCAGCACCAACAGCTCACCCGCCGCCGCAGCCGGCACCTTGCCGGGCAGCACCGGCGCCAGCGCGCCGATCATGCAGCCGGCGATGCGCTTGATCGTCGAGGTGCGGGCGTTGACCGGCGCCGGCTCCTGCGGGTTGACGATGGTGCCCTGCGGCAGTTTCAGGCTGATCGGGCGGAAGCAGCCGCCATTGGTTGGGATCTCCGGGTCGGTCAGCGCCCGCACCGCCCAGCACGCCGCCGCCAGCGAGCCCGACGGCACGCAATTCATCGGCCCCTTGACCTGGGCGCTGGTGCCGGCGAAGTCGAACTCGATGGCGCCGTTGCCGACGGTGGCGGCGACCTCGATGCGGATCGGCTGGTCGAGCTCGATGCCGTCATTGTCGAGGTAATCGACATAGCGGTAGGTGCCGGGCGGGATGCGCGCCAGCGCCGCGCGGGTCAACCGCTCGGAGCGCGCCAACAGCTCGGCGCAGATTGCGGCAAGCTGGTCGTCGCCAAAGCGTTCGGCCAATTCGGCGAAGCGCCGCGCGCCGATCGTGCAGGCGGCGATCTGGGCGTTGAGGTCGCCCATCACCGTATCGGGGATGCGCACGTTCTGGCGCAAGAGAGCGACCAGCGTCTCGTTGTAGGCGCCGGCCTCGCGCAGCTTCAGCGGCGGAATACGGAGGCCTTCCTGATAGATCTCGGTGGCGTTGGTCGGCACCGAGCCGGCCGACATGCCGCCGACATCCTGGTGATGCGTCATCGCCGCGGCGAGCGCGATCGGCCGGCCGCGATGCATCACCGGCTGCACCACCGCGATGTCGGGGAGGTGCGTGCCGCCGCAATAGGGGTCGTTGAGGACATAACTGTCGCCCGCGCATCTGCGCGACCGGAAAGGTTGCGGCGATCTGCGCCACCACCGGGATCAGGGTCGCGAGATGGATCGGAATCGAGCAGCTTTGCGCCAAGGTCGTGCCGTCGAGGCCGAACAGGCTCGCCGAGGCGTCGAGCCCCTCCTTGACGATCGGCGAGAACGAGCTGCGCAGCAGCGTCGATTGCATCTCGCCGGCAATGCCGTCGAGCTTGTAGCGGGCGATGTCGACGACGATCGGATCGAGTTCGGCTGTGGGTGGCATGGCATCCGCGGTGATATCCGGCATGCAATCCTATTCGCCGGAACCGTCTCGCGCATCCTCCGTTTGCCGCAGTACTGGCGCGGCTCGGCCGCAGCATTGGCATGACCGCGCATCTACCGAAAGGCGAACACCAATGTCCTACTCGATCCGGCCCACCGGCCTTGTCCTGTCGCTGACCCGTTCCGTCGCGTTCGCGGCGCTGCTGAGCGCCCCGCTCGCGGCGGCGCCGTTCTTTGCTGCGCATGCGCAAGCTCCGGCGACGCCCCCTACCACGGCCAGTCCCGCCGGCGCCGCCGCCACGGATGAGCGCGCCGAAACCGTCGAGCAGCGCATCACCAAGCTGCATCAGGAGCTGAAGATCTCGGCCGATCAGGAGACCAAGTGGAACGACGTCGCCCAGGCGATGCGCGAAAACGCCGCCAACATGCAAAAGCTGGTCGCCGATAAAAAGAAACAGGCGCCGCAGAGCATGACCGCGGTCGACGATCTGGAGACCTATCAGAAATTTGCCCAGGCGCATGTCGATGGGCTGAAGAAGCTGAATTCGGCTTTTAAGTCGCTGTACAGCGCGATGTCCGATCAGCAGAAAAAGAACGCCGACCAGGTCTTCGCGAATTTCGGCCGCGCCCCGGATGCGGGCCGCGGCTAAGCGACGTACGAACCTGCTTTATGATTTACGGGATTAACCAATGACTTCGACGACAACACCCGCACGCGGCTGGGCCCTCCGGCTGGCCGGCGGCGTCGCAATCTCCGCCGCTCTGCTCGCGGTTTCGGTCGCGCCGGCGAGCGCGCGCTGGGACCACGAGCAACACGGCTGGCACCACGGCTGGAGCGGCGGCTATTACCATTCGCCGCCGGTCGTATACGGCAGCCCGTACACTTACGGGTATTATCCGCCGCCGGTCTATTACGGCCCGACCGTGGGTCTCAATCTGCCGGGCGTCAGCATCGGCATCCGCTAAATATCTTGGTGGCTGACGAGAAGCGGCCGGCAGCGATGCCGGCCGTTTTCTTTTGGCTATAGTTGTGCCGCCATCGCCTGCATGCGCGCCTCGCGGGCGGCGATGGCTTCTTCGCGCTCGACCAGGAGGCGAGCGCGCACGACCACCGGCACATCGATCATCTTGCCGTCGACGGTGACCGCGCCAACTCCCTCGGCCAGCGCCTTGTCATAGGCGGCGACGACGCGGCGGCCGTGCTCGACCTCGGCCGGGCTGGGGCGGAATTCCTCGTTGAGGATGCGGATCTGGCTGGGGTGGATCACCGACGCCCCGAAAAAGCCGAGCCGGCGCGAGCGGCGCACGGTGTGGCGGAAGGCGTCGAGGTCGCTGAAATCGGCGACCGTGCCGATAAACCCCATCGGCATGATGCCGGCGCCGCGCGCGGCAAAGATCGCGGTCTGCTTGGGCATGAACAGACCCTCGGCCTCGGGCAGCATCCCGGCGGAAAGGGCGAAATCCTCAGCCCCGAGATTGAGCGCGACCAGCCGGGGATGCGCCTTGGCGATCTCGTGAATGCGAAAAAAGGCCGAGCACGTCTCGACCATCGCCAGCATCTTTGTCGTGCCGATCGCCATGCCGCGCTCGGCCTCGAGCTCGTCGATGATCTCTGCGACGAGCTCGACGTGCTCGGGGCTTTCGGCCTTGGGCAGCGCGATCGCCTGCACACCCGGCCCGATCACCGCCTCGAGGTCGCGCACGGTCATGCGTACCGGCCGGTTGATGCGCACGACGACATCGGCGCCGCCGCGCGACACCAGCGCCGCCGCTTCCGGCACCAGGGTGCGGGCGCGGTCTTTCTCGGAGATGGCGACCGCGTCTTCCAAATCAAGGATGATCGCGTCGGCGCCGCGCTTGGCCGCGCCCTCGACAAAGCGGCGCGCCGTCACCGGCACAAACAGCATCGAGCGCCATACGGGAAGGTTGGGTTTCATTGGTATTCCCTAAGTCAACCGAACAATTGAAAATGCACGCAAAGCTAGCGATCTAAGGCCAACCATCATAAGGAGCCGCCCTAATGCTCGGCGATCCGTTCGCCAGCCCGAAGCGCCGTCTCGCGCGAGCAAGGCAACATATCTCTGATTTACGAGTCGCCATCCAGGCCTTCTACGATGGAGGCCCATATCACATGACGGTCAGCGAGTTGGATCCCAAGTCGGGAAATACGATCCATAAGGTGAAAGTAATCCGACGGCCGTCCGACGAAATTAACAACATCGTTAGCGAGGGGATCGAGGCTCTTCGATCAACGCTCGACCAAGCTGCTTACGTCACTGCTGTTCGAAACGGAACCCTTCACCCAAAGTCTGCCTATTTTCCCTTCGCGGAGACTCTGGTCGGGCTCGAAGCTTCGATCAAGGGTCGGTGCAAGGATATACCGTCAGAAATCCTAACGCTCTTTCGATCCTTCTGCCCTTACAAAGACGGAAATGATCTTCTCTGGGCACTGAATCGACTCTGTAACGTGAGTAAGCATACCCCCCTTGTCGAAGTTGGTGCCGGCACAGGCAGTTCCTTCCTGGTCGATCGCGTACTCATCCATGAGGGCGACATTTATGCGCCTAAATGGGATCACCAAAAACAGCAGATGGTAGTGGCAATCACTCTTCCTGGCGGCCACTTCAGCGGAAAAATTCAGATTCCCTTTTTCGTTGTGTTCGGTGATGTCGAACCGATGAGCGGCCAGCCGGTCGACGGATCACCATCGCGATGGCGGACGAGGTTCAGCGTATTCTCTCCGCTATCGAGGCGGAGGCTTACCGCATCGGACTCATCAATTGATGCTGCCGGCAGTTCCAACTTCGCCAGCCCGATAATCCCTTCCCGCGCCAGCGCGTCGAGACCGGCCTTGTCGATCCCGAGCTGGCCCAGAATCTCGGCGGTGTGCTCGCCAAGCTCGGGCGCCGGGCGGCGCAGGCGACCGGGGGTGTCGCTGAGGCGCGGGATGATGTTGTGCATCGTCAGTTGGCCGACTTGCGCGTCCGGCACATCGACGACGATGCCGCGCGCGCCGACATGCGGGTCGGCGAGAAACTGGTCGATGTCGTAGACCGGCGAGGCGGTGACCTCGGCCTTCTCGAAGATCGCCATGTTCTCGTCGAGGGTGCGCGCGCCGATAAAGGCGACGATCGGCGCCTCGCATTCCTCGGCGTTCTTCACCCGCGCCGTGTTGGTGTGGAAGCGCGGGTCGGCGATCATGTGCTCGGCGCCGATGGCGCGAAACAGCCGCTCCGACATCGCCTGGATCGAGGCGGAGATGCCGATATAGCGGCCGTCCTTGGTCTTGAACACGTTGCGTGGGCTTGTCGTCTCCGAGCGGCTGCCGGTGCGCGGCCGGATCGCCTGGGTCAGGTTGTAGATCGGCGCCTCGGTGGCGATGAACGAGAATAGCGGGTCGATCAGCGGCAAATCGATGACCTGGCCGCCGCCGCCCTCGACCTCGACCCGGCGCAGCGCCACCATCACCGAAAACGCGCCGTAGAGCCCGGCGACCGTGTCGGCGAGCGCGGTCGGCGGCAGCACCGGCTCGCGGTCGGCGAACCCGGTGCGCGCGGCATAGCCCGACATGCTTTCGACCAGGGTGCCGAAGCCGGGCCGATCTTTGTAGGGCCCGTCCTGGCCCCAGCCCGACACCCGCACGATGACCAGCCGCGGGTTGCGCTTGTGCAGCTCCGCCGGCGCGAGACCCATCTTTTCCAGTGTCCCCGGACGGAAATTCTCGATCAGCACCTCGGCGCCCGAAATCAGGTCGAGCAGCAACTCGCGGCCGCGCGGCGGACGCAGGCTCAGCGCGACACTCTTCTTGTTGCGGGCATAGAGTTTCCAATGGACGCTGACCCCGTTGGTCTGCCAGGCCCGCAGCGGGTCGCCTTTGCCGGGGTCCTCGATCTTGACGATTTCGGCCCCGAAATCGGCGAGCTGCGACGAGACCGCATTGCCGGCGACAAGCCGCGACATGTCGATGACCCTGATGCCGTCGAGCGGACAGGCGGCATCGGGCTCGAACGGTTGCTGCGGCACGCTCATGGGCCATCCTCGTCTCTGCAAGCGGCAGCCTATCGCCGCGGCGAAGCGAAACAAAGCCCGGCGGTCGCGGCGCTCCCACGCCGTCACAAAACGTTCATGACGCCGTCACAAATCGATCATCGCGCAAGTTGTAGCTTCCGGCGTCCCGACCCCCACGGAGCCCCCGATGACGACGACTACGGCAATCGATAGCCCGCTGGGCGAGCATCATCGCGGCAGCGGCATTTTAACCGCCGGCATCGGCATCCTGCTCGCGGCCCGTATCGTCTATACCGGCATCTCGCTATACGACGACCTCGTCTCGGCGCCGATGCAATCGACGCTGCCGTACATCCTTCTCGGGACCGCGGTTGATCGCGCTCGGCTTCGAGATGTGCAACGGCTTTCACGACACGTCAAATGCGGTCGCGACCGTTATTTACACGCATTCGCTGGCGCCAAACGTCGCCGTGGTGTGGTCGGGCCTGTTCAACTTCCTCGGCGTCCTAACCTCCAGCGGCTTGGTCGCCTTCGGCATCATCTCTTTGCTGCCGGTCGAGCTGATCCTCCAGGTCGGCAGCCACGCCGGGTTCGCGATGGTTTTCGCGCTGTTGATCGCGGCGATCATCTGGAACCTCGGCACCTGGTACATGGGCATTCCCAATTCGAGCTCGCACGCGCTGATCGGATCGATCATCGGCGTCGGCATCATGAACCAGCTGCTGTCCACGCAGAGCGGCACCAGCGGCGTCGATTGGGGCCAAGCTCTTGGCGTCATCAAGTCTTTGCTGTTCTCGCCGTTGGTAGGTTTCGTGCTGGCTGGGGGGCTGCTGTTGCTGGCCAAGGCGCTGATCAACATACCCGCGCTGTACAAAGCCCCCGAGGGTGCGGCGACGCCGCCATGGTGGATACGCGGCTTGCTGATTTTGACCTGCACCGGCGTCAGCTTTGCCCACGGCTCGAATGACGGGCAAAAGGGCATGGGGCTGATTATGCTGATCCTGATCGGCACCGTGCCGACGACATATGCCCTCAACAAGTCGCTGCCCGACAGCCAAATCCCGGTGTTTCAGGCCAGTTCGGCGGCGGCGGCGAAAGTCGTGGAGGGAAAGGCAGCCGGCTACAATCTTCTCGGCAATCCGCGCCCGGCAGTGACGCTCTATGTCGCGCAACACCAAATCAGCGAGGGAACCTACCCCTCGCTCGCGGCGCTGATCACCGACATCTCGGCCCAGGTCAAGCAGTACGGTTCCCTCTCCAAGATTCCGAACGATGTCGTCGGCAACACCCGCAACGACATGTACCTCACCTCGGAAGCGCTGCGGCTGTTGGTCAAGGACAAAGCGGCCGATTTGTCGGCCGAGGACGTCGGCGAGCTGAACGCCTACAAAAAGGCGCTCGACAATGCGACCAAGTTCATTCCGCCCTGGGTCAAAGTGGCGGTGGCAATAGCGCTCGGCGTCGGCACCATGATCGGCTGGAAGCGGATCGTCGTCACAGTGGGCGAAAAGATCGGTAAAGACCATCTGACCTACGCTCAGGGTGCCTCCGCGGAGCTGGTCGCAATGGGAACGATCGCGGCGGCCGACATGTACGGGCTTCCGGTCAGCACAACCCATATCCTCACATCCGGTGTCGCGGGGACGATGGCGGCGAACGGTTCCGGCCTGCAATGGGGGACCGTGAAGAGCCTGGCGCTTGCCTGGGTGCTGACACTTCCCGCCGCGATCGCGCTGTCCGCGAGCCTGTTCGCGCTGTTCCGTTGGCTGTTTTAGAACTGCCGAAGAAGCCCTTGCTCTTCCGGCAAAATCCGTCAGCGCGCGCGGGGCGCCCTGCGGGTCGGCCGAGAGACGTCGAGGGTGAAGCCGCGCTGCGCGAGCGGGCCTTCGAGCAGCTTCATCTCCTGCTGCGCAACCGCGACCGCGGCGCGCGCCTCGGCGATCTGAGCGTCGATTTCGGCCACCGAACGCTGCAGCTTATCGCGGCGGTCGATCAGGGGCCGGACGAACACGCTGTGGATCCGGCTTGTCTCGTCGGTGACGCCAGCCTGGTCGATCTCGGCCTTCATGCGCTCGGTATCGACACGCAGCCGTTCGGCAAGCGACTCCAGCTCGGCCAAGTAACGCTGGCGCTCGGCGAGCTGCCAATGCTGCTGACGGTAGAGATTCTGACGTGCGTTCATAAGCGCTTCCCCCGGGCGACAAGGCCCGGTCACTCCCGGCCCTGTTCAACGCGGCATCTGTCAATGGTTTCCGGGCGATGCTAAAATCAGGTTAAGCGTCCGCGAGAGCAACCGAACGTCACACGCGAGCGCGCAGGGATAATCATTTGTTAACTGCTCGCGGCAATACTGGTTAACGAAAGCGGCCAAGAGATCCCCTCGGTCTCCCCGGAGGCGTGACATGCGTGTATTGCTGGTTGAGGACGATGCGGCGACGGCGGCCAGTATCGAATTGATGCTGCGCAAGGAAAGCTTTATTTGCGACACCACCGACCTGGGCGAAGACGGGCTGGAGATCGGCAAGCTTTACGACTACGACATCATCATCCTCGATCTGCTGCTGCCGGACATCGACGGCTACGAAGTGCTCCGCCGGCTGCGCGCGGCGCGGGTGCGCACGCCGATCCTGATCCTTTCCGGCCTGGTCGAGCTCGATCACAAGATCAAGGGGCTCGGCTTCGGCGCCGACGATTTCCTGACCAAGCCGTTCGATCGCCGCGAGCTGATCGCCCGCATCCACGCGATCGTCCGCCGCTCCAAAGGCCACCCCGAGTCGACGATCCGCACCGGCAAGCTGCTGGTCAACCTCGACAGCCACGTCGTCAGCGTCGACCAGAGCCCGCTGCACCTGACCGCCAAGGAATACGGCATCCTCGAATTGCTGAGCCTGCGCAAGGGCACCACCTTGACCAAGGAGATGTTCCTCAACCATCTCTACGGCGGCATGGACGAGCCCGAGCTCAAGATCATCGACGTGTTCGTCTGCAAGCTGCGCAAGAAGCTCTCGCAGGCGACGGGCGGCGAGCACTATATCGAGACCGTCTGGGGCCGCGGCTATGTGCTCCGCGACCCGATGGAAGCAGCCCCGGAACTCAAATCGGCCTGAGCCGAACCCCTATCGGTAAAGCCCAAACAGGCCCCGCGGGGCCTGTTTTCGTTCAAGTCACCGGGCAGGTCACCGGCGCGCAGACCACGCGAAACCCGCCGGGACGCGTCTCCGCGACGAGACGACAGCCAAGATCCTCGGCCAGCATCCCGGCGAAATAAGCGCCGACTTGGCGCGACGTCAGCGCCTCCAGCGGCGTTGCCAGAGTCAGCGCCGCGAGGCTGTCGGGCGACAGTCCGGCGCCCTCGCCGGCCACCTCCATCTCGATGCCCGAAGCGACCGGCGCCAGCATGATGCGCCCGCCGCGCGGCAGCACCTCGCCCGCGACAATCAACAGGTTGCAGGCCAGTCTTTGCCATTCCGATTCAAGTTGGCCTATCGCATCGGGATAGGCGCACTCGACGGCGGTGCCGGCGAAATACTCTGCCGCCAGCTGATGCGGCTGCGGCCCCGCCATCCCGCCACGGCTCCAGCCATACACGTAGCGGAAAAGCTGCAGCCGTTTCGCCGCCGTGCGGGCGCTTTCACCGATCAGCGCGGCCGCATCGCGGGCGAAATCCGGATCGTCGTCGCCAAGCAGCTCCGCTCCGTTGCTGATCGCCGCGACCGGCCCGGCCAAGTCGTGACAGAGCCGCGCAGCCAGCAGCTCCAGGATGCGCAGATCGATCTGCCGTGCCATCGCGGCATGCTGACACGCAAGGGGCGCCGGAGCAACGAACTAAGTCAGCCTCGGTAGTGCCAAGGTGAGGCTATTTGTCTCGTTCACGAATCCGTCATGGTATTGATTTTTGTAAGATATTCGAGGCAAATTGATGACAATAAACAAAATCGAAGACTTGGGCCCGCCGAACCAGGGCTGTGAACAGTATCGAGGGAGGATTCTTGGCTTCGTTCCTAGCGCGCGAGCGCACCATTGCCGCGCCCGGCTACAGCCGCTGGCTGATCCCGCCGGCGGCGTTGTGCGTCCACCTTTGCATTGGCCAAGCCTATGCGTTCAGCGTGTTCAACCTGCCGCTGAGCAAACTGATCGGCATCAGCCAATCCGCGCCAGACGACTGGAAACTGACCGAACTCGGCTGGATTTTTAGCATCGCGATTGTCTTTCTCGGCCTGTCCGCCGCTGTATTCGGCCGCTGGGTCGAAGAAGGCGGCCCGCGCCGGGCGATGTTCACCGCGGCGTTGTGCTGGGCCGGTGGATTTCTAATCTCGGCAGCCGGCGTCTATGCGCACACGCTTTGGCTGATCTACATCGGCTACGGCGTGCTCGGCGGGATCGGGCTCGGCATCGGCTACATCTCCCCGGTCTCGACCCTGATCAAATGGTTTCCGGACCGCCCCGGCATGGCCACTGGCATGGCCATCATGGGGTTCGGCGGCGGCGCCTTTATCGCCTCGCCGCTGTCGGTTTGGCTGATGAGCAAGTTCAACACGCCCACCCATGTCGGCGTGGCCGAGGCGTGGATCTGCATGGGCCTGATCTACCTGTGCTTCATGATGGTCGGCGCTGCGATCGTGCGCGTTCCGCCGGAGGGCTGGGCGCCGGAAGGCTATGTCGCGCCGGCCCACTCGTCGCGGATGATCACGACCCAGAACGTTTATGTCTACGAAGCGCTGAAGACCCCGCAATTCTGGCTGATCTGGTGGGTGCTGTGTCTCAACGTCACCGCCGGCATCGGCGTGCTGGGGCAGGCCTCGGCGATGAGCCAGGAGATGTTCAAAGGCCAGGTCACCGCCATCGCCGCCTCGGGCTTTGTCGGGTTGTTCAGCCTGTTCAATATGATGGGGCGGTTCATCTGGTCGTCGGCCTCGGACTATATTGGCCGCAAGAACACCTATTTCTGCTTCTTCGCGCTGGGAACCGCGCTCTACGCGCTGGTGCCCTATACCGGGCAGATCCATAGCGTGGCGCTGTTCGTTTTCGCCTATGTGGTGATCTTCAGCATGTATGGCGGCGGGTTCGCCACGGTGCCGGCCTATCTGCGCGACATGTTCGGGACCCGCTATGTCGGCGCGATCCACGGGCTGTTGCTGACCGCCTGGTCGGCGGCCGGCATCTTCGGGCCGGTGCTGGTCAACTACATCCGCGAATACAACGTCACCCACGGCGTGCCCGCGGCGCAGGCGTACAACATCACGATGTACGTGATGGCCGGGCTGCTGGTTGTTGGTTTTGTCTGCAATGCCTGCATCAGGGCGGTCAACGACCGGCATTACATGAAGGACGAGCCGACGGTGCAAACCGCCGCGGCGGTGGGAGACGACTGATGGCGAGCAGCGGCAACGGACTGAAACTCCTCCTCGCCTGGACCTTTGTCGGCATCCCGCTGGTTTGGGGCGTCGTCCAGACCCTAGTCAACGCGATCAAGGCGTTTCAGTAAGCGCACCAGACTGCGGCTCAGCCGCCCGCCTTGCCAATCAGCGCCGCCGCGGCGTCGAGGTCTTCCGGCCGGTTGGCGTTGAAGAACGGGTCGGCGGGCTGGTCGGTAAACGTCACCGTCGCGAGGCGGTAGCGTGCGGTCCACACATCGACCTTGCGGACCCCCTCCTCGACAAGGGCGCGGCGGAGATCGTCGCGCAGGCGCACCGGCCACAGCCCGATCACCGGATGCGGCTGCCCGCCCGAGGCGGCGCAGGCGAGGTCGGCGCCCTCCACGGCCATCTGCGCTTCCATGCGGGCAACGAGGTCAGTCGGCAGAAACGGCGCGTCGGTGGCGACGCTGACGACGACCGGGCAATCGGGCAGATGCTCCGCCGCCCAGTCGAGCCCGGCCAGGACCCCGGCAAGCGGCCCGGGATTGCCGGGGACGCTGTCGGGAACCACCGGCAGGCCGTAGGCGGCAAACCGCGCTGGATCGCCATTGGCGTTGAGCACCAGCGCCGCCACCTGCGGCCGCATGCGCTCGATCACCAGCTCCAGGATGGTGCGGCCGCCGATCGTGCGCAGCGGCTTGTCGCCGCCGCCCATCCGGCGCGCCAGCCCGCCGGCGAGCAGCACGCCGGCGATCTTCATGCCGCTTCTTCGGGCAGGCTCGATTTGCGCGACGACCGCGCGGTTTCCTCGCCGGTCTCGCGGCCGTCGCTGTCGAAGACGATGCGCTCCGCCCCGGCCAGCGCGACAAAGCGGCGCCCCTTGGCGCGCCCGATCAGGGTGAGCCCCGCCTGTTGCGCCAGATCGACTCCCCAGGCGGTAAAGCCCGAACGCGAGATCAGGATCGGGATGCGCATCTGCACCGTCTTGATCACCATCTCGGAGGTCAGCCGTCCGGTGGTGTAGAAAATCTTGCCGGCCGGCGAGATGCCGTGCAGGTGCATGTAGCCGGCGATCTTGTCGATGGCGTTATGGCGGCCGACATCCTCCATGTAGAGGAGCGGCCGGTCTTCCTCGCACAGCACGCAGCCGTGGATCGCGCCGGCGGCGAGGTAAAGGCTCGGTGCGGTGTTGATCTTGCGGGTCAGCGCGTAGAGCCACGAGGTCTTGAGGATCGCGTCCGGATCGAGACGTATCTCGTCGAACTTCTCCATCAGGTCGCCGAACACGGTGCCCTGGGCGCAGCCCGAGGTCAGCGTCTTCTTTTTCAGCTTGTCCTCGAAATCGGTCTGGCGCTCAGTGCGGACGACGACGGTCTCGATGTCGTCGTCGTAATCGATCGCGGTGATCCGGTCGTCCGGCAGCAGCATGTTCTGGTTGAGCAGATACCCGACCGCCAGGTAGTTCGGATGGTCGCCGATCGTCATCATCGTGACGATCTCACGGCCGTTGAGGAACAGGGTCAGCGGCCGCTCCATGACGACCGCGGTCTCGACCCGCTTGCCGTCATGGTCGATGCCGGAGACGGTGCGGGGGAGGCGCGGATCGTCGGGTTCGGGGCGGACGGTGAATTCTTCCATGTGCGG